>JAFUBE010000812.1 GCA_017460365.1 Eggerthellaceae bacterium | reverse complement strand
GAGACCATCATGAAAACGGCAACCACAATGTTCAGCGCGGCAATGCTCGGGATTGTTCTCATGTTCGGGGGTGCGGCTGCGGCGTTTGCGGCGCCGATCGAAGCGGGGCAAGGTGGCCTCGTCGCGACGATCGCCGACATCGTGCAGGCGAAGTACCAGGAGGCGGTTGCCGATGCGGCGGAAGATGCGGCCGAGGCTGCGTGGGCCGCAAAGGTGAGCGCGCCCGATGCGGCTGAAGAGGCGGCGGATGCGGCCGAGTCGGCTCGCGAAGCCGAGCATGCCCGCGCGCTGTACGAGCAGTACGGCAACGACACGACCGAAGTCGTGGTCTACGACGACGATTGGGACGACATCGACATTGCGGCAGACGGGACGATCGTGTACGTCGATGATGACGCCGACGAAGATGATTGGTACGATGACGCTGATGATGATGACGCTGACGATGTTGACGACTACGACGATGCCGACAACCTTGACGATGACGACTACGACGACGATGGCAGCGACTACGACGATGACGACGATGACGATGACGACGACGAGGAAGAGGACGACGACTAATCAGGCGTCGAGCCCAGCTGAGAAAGGCGGCTCCCATGCGGGTGCTCATCATCGAAGATGACGAGAACATCGCGAACTACCTGCGCAGAAGCCTTACCGCCGAAGGCTTCTGCGCTGATATTGCGTCCGATGGCGCGGCCGGTCTCGACCAGGCGCTTGCGGGCGACTACGACGCCATAACGCTCGACGTCATCATGCCGAAGATGAACGGGTACGACGTATGCCGCGAGCTGCGTCGCGCCGGCGTGGAGACGCCGATCCTCATGCTCACCGCGAAGGACGGCAAATACGACGAAGCCGATGCGTTCGACATGGGCGCAGACGATTTCCTGAGGAAGCCGTTTTCCCTGGTCGTGCTCGTGGCGCGGCTGCGTGCGCTCGTGCGTCGCGGCGGGGTGGCGAAAAGCGCCGAACTTGCGGTGGGCGATCTCGTGCTCGACACGCGCGGGAAGGTCGCCAGTCGCGCTGGCCAGAAGATCGAGCTCACGCCGCGCGAGTTCGGTCTGCTCGAACACCTCATGGTGAACGCCGGGCAAGCGCTATCCAAGCGGCAGCTGCTCGAGCACGTTTGGGGTTACGACCTGGTTCCCGACGAGAACGTGGTCGAGGTGTACATCGGCTACCTGCGCAAGAAGGTCGACGCTCCGTTTGGCAGTCCGTTGATCCGCACGGTGCGCGGCGTGGGATACAAAATCGAAGCAGGGAAGCAGTAATGGCGCGTCTTGGCCCGAAGAGTGTCCGCGGTCGTATCACGCTTTTGGTCGGCATTGCCACTGCGATTGCAATGGCGCTTATCGTGGTTGCGATGGGCCTGTTCACACGCACGATTTTGGAAAACGCCATCGCGGATTCGCTGCACGAACGGCTCGACCAAGCGCGCGACGCGGTCGCCGCGGGCGAGTACGATTTGGTTATCGACCTCGCAGGCAATGAAGTGATACAGGTCATCGACGAGAACGGCGATGTGGTGGCCGGTTCTCGCAATGCGCGTGGCCTCGCGTCTATCGCCGAAACCGGCGAATCGGACAAGTCGGAGGTCGACGACTTGGAATTCAAGCGCGACACGGAAGAGGCGAGCGGCGATCCGGGCGCTTCTAACGGCGGTTATGTCGAAAGTCCCGCCGCGCCGGTGCCAGTGCCGGTGCCGGTGCCGATCGACGATAGCGCGTCAGGCGATGCCGACGGCAGCGACAGCGATGATGATACGGACGATGATGATGCGGATGACGACGATACGGACGACGACGATGATGTGGACGACGATGATGCAGACAGCGATGACGATGATGACGACGACAACGCCAAACGCGCGAGCGCCTCTGCATCGGGAAAGGCCCATGCGAGCGTGAGGCCGGCGTGGGTGCCGTTTTCACATGGCGTGGCGTGGGCCGACGAACCCGTCGACGCCGCAGGCGATCCCGCGGCGACGATCGATGCTGCAAGCGTGCTCGGCTCCGAAGGACCCTACCTCATCTTGAAAGATCAGGTTGACAGCCCCGATGGCCGCATGACGGTCGTGGCAGTGACCTCGCTTGCGCAGGCCGCGCGCTCGGCAGCGCAGACGATGTGGTTGCTCGCGGCGATCATGGCAGCCGTGCTGGCAGCGGTCATCGTGCTCACCTGGCTGCTTACCGGGCACACGTTGCAGCCGGTCGAGCAGATGCGCCGCGAAGCGGCATCGATTTCGGCGGATAACCTCGGCAGCCGCATCGAGGTGCCGCACGGTGATCGCGATTTGGCGCCGCTTGCGGAAACGCTCAACGAGATGCTCGCGCGCATCGAGCGTTCGCTCGAGGAGGAGAAGCGGTTCATCTCCGATGCGTCGCACGAGCTGAAAAGCCCGATAGCGGCGACTTCGATAATCCTCGACTCGCTGCGCGCCCACCCGGAGGGGGCTGATGTTCCCCGGGCGATCGATGATCTGACCAGCGAAAATGAGCGCATGGCGTCGGTGGTCGGCGACATGCTCGCGCTCACGCGATACGACGAGGGGCGCTTGAACTGCTCGCCCGAGCCCATCGACCTGATGGACATCGTGCTCGAGGAAGCGATGGCGCTCAAGGCTCGCTCGGCTGTCGAGGTGGACCTTTCCGACGTGCAGCCGCTCACCTGCCGAGCCGATGCCGACCTGTTGCGCCATGTGCTGCGCAACCTCCTCGACAACGCCGCGCGCTACGCGGAATCGCTGGTGAAGGTTTCCTGCGAAACGGCCGAGAGCTCGGTCGTTATCCGCGTGAGCGACGACGGTCCCGGCATCGCCCCCGGCGACCGCGAGCGCGTCTTCGGCCGCTTCGTGTGCCTCGACGAGCGAAGCGGCACGGGGCTCGGCCTGCCTGTCGCCCGCACCATCGTCGACGCCCACGGCGGTACCCTCGTCTTCTGCGACCCCGTCCTATCCGGCGCCACCGCCAAAGTAACCCTGCCAGCCTGATGTGCGCCCCGGCTCGGGCCCGGCGGCGGGCGGGGCGCATCGCGAACGTGGCAGATTGCGTCTGACGTGAAGTGGCCCACCCGGTGCGTCTTCGCTTCGGGCTGATGAAGCTGTGATGCGTTTGGCGCCTTGCGCTGGCTGGCTGGTGGTGTAGGATTACTTGCGATTGGTTAGCAAGTCGAAGAGGGTGCTCATGATCGAGTTGAAAGCGTATTCGGGGTTGATTCGCAACCATGCGGAGCTCGCGCGCGAGCTGGAGGTCGACGTGGTGGGGCTCGGGCGCCGCGAGCGCGAAGAGCGTCTGATCGTGGCGGCCTACGAGAAGTGGGGCGTGAAAATGGGCGCGCACATCAACGGGCAGTTCGGCTTGGCGCTCTACGACAGCTCCACTCGCACGCTGTTCGCCACGCGCGACCCGCTCGGCGCTGAGCTGCTTTTTTATTACGCGACCGCCGACGGCCGCCTGCTCGTGAGCACGCAGATCACCGACCTGTTCGACCAACCGGGCTTCGAGCGCAAGCTCAATCGCCCGATGATCCAGTTCTACCTCGCGTACAACTACGTGCCCGGCGAGGAGACGCTGTTCGACGGCGTGATGAAGCTCGAGCCGGGCACCTTCCTCACGTTCGACGGCGAAAACTTCGACCTGGGGCGCTTTTGGGAACTCGAATTCGCGCCCGACGAGTCGAAGTCGCTCGACGACTGGGCCGACGAAATCGAGTCGACCATGGAGGCGAGCCTGCGCGACATCGTCGACGACGGCGAGGTTACGGCGAGTTTCCTATCGGGCGGTGTCGATTCGTCGTACATCTTGGCGAAAAGCGATGCGACCTGCGGTTACTGTGTGGCCTATGCGAACCAGCAGGCGAGCGAAGAGGCCGATGCGCGCGCGACCGCCGAGCACTTCGGGCGCGGATTCGAGGGCGTGGAGGTCACGCCGGCCGACTTCTTCGCCAGCGTGGACGACTTCCTGCGCGCCTACGAACAGCCTTCCGCCGACCCGGCTGGCCTTGCGCTGTACTGCGCCGCCAGACAGATGGCGGGGAAGGTGCCGCTCGTTTTCTCGGGCGAAGGCGCCGACGAGTTCTTCGCCGGTTACAGCGTGTACGGCAACGCCGCGCGCATCGGCGCTGGCCCCGACCCGGTGTATTTCGGGTCGACTTACATCATGGACGAGACCGAGCAGCGCCGCTTCCTGAAGGAGTACTGCCCTGATCGCGACACGCGCGAATTCGCGAAGGAGCGTGGCGCAGGCGGGCGCAAGTACGACACGCTCACGTGGATGCTCTACACCGAGCTGCGCACGTATTTCGAAGGCTCCATCATGTTCAACTCGACGCGCATCGCGCGCGGCACGGGGCTCGATATCCGCATGCCGTACTGCGACCTGCGGATGTTCGACATCGCGCTGCGCATGCCGTCGCGCTTCAAGTACGGTTCCGAGGGCAACAAGATCGCCCTGCGAGCGGCCGCCGCGCGCACGCTGCCGCATGAAGTGGCGTACCGCAAGAAGCTGGGATTTCCCGTGCCCGTGCGCTCGTGGCTGGCCGATCCGGCGTTCAATGCCGATATCGAGCGGGCGTTCGCGAGCGAAACCGCAGCCGAGTTCTTCGATGTCGACGAGATCGGCGCTCTGTTCGACGCGATGGTCGGCCGCAAGCCGCGCAAGGCGCATCCCATCTGGTTCGGCCGCCGCAAGGCGAACCTGTGGCGCTATGTGTGGGCGATCTACACCTTCATCCGCTGGTACGAGCTGTTCTTCGTCGAAGGGTAGCGCGTCTTATCTTACGTCTGGCGATGCGGCGCAAGACGCGTTATATATCGAGTGGTTCGAATTTGCGGGCGACCAGGAACGACGCAGGCGTGTACTTGGGAACGTCGAGGTCGTTAAACGAGCTTTCGTCGCGGCTGATGATTTCGTCGGCGTCTTCAGCCAGCAAGCAAGCCGCGACGATTCCGTCTTCGTAATCGGGACGTTCGAGTTCGATCGCTTTTCTACACACGATGCCGTCGACTTGGGCGGGCGTTGCGATGTCGAGAATCAACTCAACCGCTCGATACCCGGCGTCGATTCCTGCCGACCTTTCGGCAAAGTAAAACACGTCCTTCAGCGAAGTGGCAGCCACTAATATCTCGCTGCCCTCTTCGATACATGCCATAACGGCGCCTTTCGACTCGAAGGCGAACTCCGGCCGGTTCAGCACGATATCGATCCAAACATTGGTGTCGACCATCACCCTACTCATAGCGGGATGCTCCGATTGCTTCGATTTGCTCGTCGGTTAAAAGGGACAGCTCGCCTTCGGCAACGCCGACGAGAGCGTTGAGCGCATCTGTCTTTGCCCGTTTCGATTCCGCGTTCTTGTTCGCCGCTTCGAGGAAGGGGGGCAGCGTTCGGGTGGAGGCTAGTTCCTGCCAGAGCGCTCTGACGGCAGTAGATGTGCTGATGCCGAATTTTTTAAGAACTTCATCGCCTCGCGCTTTCAACGACGCGCTCATTCGTACGTTCAATGTTGCGTCCATGATGCTTCCTTCACTTGCATTACCGTAATGCATTATATAAGCTGCATTACGGTAATGCAAGCGAACTTTGAAAATACTCCGCCTATTGCTTGATTACGCCGATGCAAAACGATTGTCTTTGCGCTCGGATTCTCCTTTCGCAACTCGCCCGCTTCCCCGCCAGGCCCAAAGCGGGGCACTTCGGGCTTGGTGGGAAGCAAGGCGGGCCCGCCTGGCGGGTGGCAGTTGGCGATTTCCGAGCGAATGCCAATCTGTTCACATTCCCTTGACCACGACGCTACGTCATCGTATATCGTCACTGGAAAAGCCAGCGTTTCAGGAGGGGTATGGACAAGCTCGAGCTCATGACGGTGGGCCAGCTGGCCAAGAAGGTCGGCACCACAGTGCGCACTATACAGTATTACGACCAGCAGGGGCTGCTCTCGCCGAGCGCGAAAGGCCCCGCCAACCAGCGGCTCTATTCGCGAACCGACGAGGAAGAGCTTTACCGCATCCTCACGCTTAAGTACCTGGGGCTTCCCCTTGCCGAAATCCGGGAATGCAAGGACCAGATAGGCGATGCCATGGCGTTGCGCCGCCTGCTCGTGAAAGCGATGGAGGAAATCGAGGAATCGTTCCAAGACCTCGTGAAGCGCTTGCTCACGTTGCATGCGCTTTTCAGCGAATCGGGTCGCAGCCGCGATGTGCAATGGGAGGCCCTTGCCCACGCGATCAAAGGAGATGGCGCAGCCGAGCTGTTCTGGGAAGACGAATCCGAAGAAGGTGGCGAGGCATGATCGTCTCGTGGATGACGACCAACCGCTGCAATTTGGCGTGCGACCATTGTTACCAGGATGCCGGTTGCGAGCATTCGAACGAGCTTTCCACCGGCGAGGCTCGCAAGATGATCGGCGAGATCGCGCGGGCGGGCTTCAAGGTGATGATCTTCTCAGGTGGCGAGCCGCTTCTGCGCGACGACATCTACGAGCTGGTCGAACACGCTGCAGATCTTGGCCTGCGCTGCGTGTTCGGCACGAACGGAACGCTCATCGAGGACGAGGTTGCCCGGCGCCTCAAGGCGAGTGGTGCTGCGGCGATGGGGATAAGCATCGATTCGCTCGATCCTGCCACGCACGACCGCTTCCGGGGGTTTGCCGGCGCACATACCGGCGCGCTCGCCGGCATCGAGAGCTGCAAGCGCGCGGGGCTGCCGTTCCAGATTCACACGACGACGCTCGAATGGAATCGCCGCGAAATCTGCGACATCACCGATTTCGCAGTGGCGAGCGGTGCTGTGGGGCATTTCGTGTTCTTCTTGATTCCCGTCGGTAGGGGGAAATTCATCCAGGACACCTCGCTTCAGGTGCGCGAAAACGAGCTTTTGCTGCGCCAACTCATGGAAAAGCAGCGTGAGGTGCCTATACCGGTCAAGCCCACCTGCGCGCCCCAGTTCACGCGCGTGGCTGCCGAGCTTGGCGTGCCCACGCGTTACCGGCAGGGCTGTTTGGCCGGACTGACATATTGCGTCGTGGGATCGCAGGGGATCGTGCGTCCTTGTGCGTACATGACCGAAGAGGCCGGCGACGTGCGCAAGAAGCCCTTCGACGAGATTTGGCGGGACAGCCCCGTGTTCGCCCGGCTCCGCACGCGCGTCTACTCGGGTGCATGTGGCACGTGCGACTTCGCCGACCGCTGCGGCGGCTGCCGTGCGCGGGCGGCCTATTACCACGATGGGGATTACCTGGCCCAAGACGACTACTGCGCCCACGGGCTGGGAATTGATGTCGAAATGGAGGGACTGACATGAAAATCAGGCTGATTGCAGTGTTGCTTGCGGCGGCGCTCGCCGCTATCGGGTTTGCCGGCTGCGGCGGGCAAGCGGCGTCGAGCTCGAGCAGCGCGATGAGCTCGAGCAGCGCGACGAGCTCGTCGGGATCGCAAGCAACGCAGAGCGCCGATACGGTTACGTTCACCGACGACCTCGGCAAGGAGGTGACGGTGGCGAAGGCCCCCAAGCGCGTCGTGTCATGCATGGGAAGCTTCGCCGACATATGGCAGTTGGCGGGTGGAACGCTCGTGGGAGCCGCCGACGAGGCGTTCGAAGACTACGGCATCGATGCGGGTTCGGTCGCTCGCATCGGCGGCTTCAGCAACCCTGACCTCGAGGCGATCATCGCGCTCAACCCCGATTTCGTCATCTGCACGGGTGCGACCGCAGGGCGCGGCGGCACCGACCAGACGAAGCTGGCAGACGGTCTTGCCGCATCGGGGATACCGGTCGCCTACTTTACCGTGACGACGTTCGACGACTATCTGCGCATGCTTAAAACCTGCACCGAGATAACCGGCGATTCGTCGGCATATGAGCGCTACGGCACGTCCCAGCGGGCGGCTATCGACGCGGCAATTGCCAAATACTCGCCTGGGGCGGCCGGAAAGAGCGTGGCCTTGCTCATATCGTATTCGGGAGGTGCGCGCGTGCAGAACGCGCATACGCAAACCGGCGCGATGCTCGCCGACCTCGGGTATGCCAACGTCGCTGACAAGAACCCGAGCCTGCTGTCCGATTTCAGCGTCGAGGCCCTGCTCGAAATCAACCCCGATTACGTGCTCGTCGTCCCCATGGGAAACACCAGCGACGAGGCCGCCAATGCGATGGCCGCCCTCACCGGAAATAGCGCCTGGTCTTCGCTTTCCGCTGTCGCCGGAGGGCGTTTCTTCCAGCTCGATCCCGAGCTGTACGTGAACAAGCCCGATGCGCGCTGGGCTGAAGCGTACGACAAGCTGGGAGCGCTCCTTGCCGGCTAGCGCCGAAAGCGGAAAGCCGGCCGGCAGACATGGCCATACCTTTCCCTTCGCCCCGTTCGCTGCCCTCGTCGTACTGCTCGTTTTCGCATGTGCGGCCGGGGCGGCGTTCGGGTCGAGCTCGGTGAGCGTAGGCGACCTGTTCGCGCTTGTCATCGGCGGCGAAATCGACCCGACGGCGAGCAACATCCTCATGAATGTGCGCCTTCCGCGCGTGGGAGCGGCCGTGCTCGCGGGAAGTGCGCTGGGATGCGCCGGCGCGATCATCCAGGGTGCGCTCGACAATCCGCTTGCCAGCCCCAACGTCATAGGGATCAACTCGGGTGCGGGGCTTGCCGTGCTTTTGGCGTCGTCGCTCGCGCCCCGAACATGGGCGCTTTTCCCCCTCGCGGCGTTCGTTGGAGCGGTTGCCACGGCAGCGCTCGTGTTCGCCATCGCAATGCGAGCGGGTTCGTCGAAGATCGTGGTCGTGCTCGCGGGCATGGCCCTTACCGCGCTATTCGGGGCGGGCATGAACGCGGTTCTCATCATCGACCCAGATGCCTATATCGGTGCGTCCGGGTTCCTTGTCGGGGGGCTGTCCGGCGTCCAAGCGCAAAGCCTGGCGTTTCCCGCAGCGTATATCGCCGTCGGTTTCATAGCCGCCGTTCCCGTGGCGAGCCGTCTGAACACGCTGTCGCTCGGCGATGGCATCTCGCATTCGCTCGGGATGAACGTGCCCCTTGCCCGGATGGCGTCGCTTGCCGTCGCGGCGGTGCTTGCGGGTGCCGCTGTGAGCTTCGCAGGGTTGCTCGGGTTCGTGGGGCTCATCGTGCCGCACGTGATGCGCGCCTTCGTGGGGCACGACCACCGGCTGCTGCTGCCGGCGAGCGCCCTGGCAGGCGCCGGGTTCGTCACGCTGTGCGATCTGCTGGCGCGCGTGCTGTTCGCACCCTACGAGCTTCCCGTCGGCATACTCATGGCTGCGTTGGGCGGGCCGTTCTTCATCTTCCTCGTTCTGCGGAGATGGGGGCGCGATGCCTGGTGACGCAATCGTGTTCGATGGCGTGTCTTTCTCGTATGGCGATGCGCCGTTCATCGAGAAGCTCGATCTGAGGTTGCAAGCGCATTGCGTGACTGGGGTGGTGGGCCCGAACGGTTGCGGCAAGTCGACCCTGCTCAAGCTTGCGGGAGGGTTGCTGGCGCCGAGCACGGGAACGGTCGAGGTCGCGGGCGCACGATTGGGCGGCTTGGGTGCGAAACAGCGCGCCAAAACAGTGGCCCTGCTTCCCCAGGACACGCCGGCGGTGGCAATGAGCGTGGGCGACCTCGCCCTTTCGGGGAGATACGCGCACCGCGGGTTCTTCCAGCCCTTCTCCGAGGAAGACCGCGCCGCCGCCGCAGATGCGCTTGCGCTCACGGGAGCCGATTCCTTGGCGGACCGTCAGGTGCGGTCGCTTTCCGGCGGGCAACGGCAGCGCGCCTACCTGGCCATGCTGCTTGCGCAAAATGCGCCGGTCTTGCTGCTCGACGAGCCTACGAGTGCGCTCGACATCCGAGCGGCGCACGACATGCTTGCGCTCGTACGCGACGTGAGGGGGGCGCGTGGAGCGACGGCCGTTATCGTCATGCACGACCTCGACCTTGCATTTCGCTATTGTGACCGGCTCGTTGTCATGCGCGCCGGCGACGTCGTGGCGCACGGGCCTTCCGCAGACGTGATCGAAGGAGGCTCGATCGAGCGCGTTTTCGCCGTTGACGTCACCCGGCACGAAAGCCCCGCTGGCAGCGCATACACGTTCGCTCCAGCGGGCAAGGCGTTTCGGTAAATGCGCCGTTACCGTCGTCCTGAACGGAGCAGCGCGCAGGGCCGCGCTTTGGCTTCCGCTCAGGATGGCGAAAAGGCGGTAGTGATGCGTTTCCCTTGGTAAATGCGGTGCGCTTGCTGCTTGTCAGGCGGTCTTGGCTGCGCAGGCGACGACGGCCAATCCGCGCCTGCGCTCGGGCGATCATTCGCCTTCCACTGCATGTGCGAACTCGCCGTAGCCTTCATCCGCGAGATGCTCGTAGGGGACGAACCGCAAGGCGGCGCTGTTTATGCAGTAGCGCAAACCGCCGCTCCCGGCGGGGCCGTCGTGGAACACGTGGCCTAAATGGCTGTCTCCCGCAGAGCTGCGCACTTCGATGCGGTGCATGCCGAAACTGCGGTCGTCTCGCTTAGTGATTGCCGTCTCGTCGATGGGGTGCGTGAACGCCGGCCAACCGCAGCCGGAATCGTATTTGTCGCTCGAGCTGAACAACGGCTGACCGGTGACGACATCGACGTAAATCCCGCGCTCGAAATGATGGTCGTATTCTCCCGAGAACGCGCGTTCCGTGCCCGCATGCTGGGTTATGGCATACTGCTGGGCGGTCAGCTTGGCGCGCAGTTCGTCCTCGCGGGGCCGCGTGTAGCGCGACCAATCGGGGCTTTCTTTCGCCCTTTGGGGTTCTGTCCTCACGCTGGAGAGGCTGCTGAAATCCACATGGCAATACCCGCCCGGATTCTTTTTCAGGTAATCCTGATGGTATTCTTCAGCGCGATAAAAATTCTCGAGCGGTGCCAGCTCAACGGCGGGTTTTGCGCCCAGTTTGCGCCGTGCATCGGTGAATACGTCCTCGATGATCGGGAGGTCTGCCGGGTCGGTGTAATACACGCCAGTGCGGTATTGCACCCCGACGTCGTTTCCCTGTCGGTTTACGCTGAGCGGATCGATGATGGCGAACAGCTGCTCGACGAGCGTTTTCAGGCTTATGACGCTCGGATCGTACATGACACGAACGGCCTCTGCATGACCCGTTTCGCTGCTGCACACTTCCTCGTAACGGGGGTTTTCAGAGCGCCCGTTCGCATAGCCCGATACCACGTCGGCTACCCCGGGGATGAGCGAGAAGTACTCTTCCACGCCCCAGAAGCACCCTCCTGCCAGGTAGATCTCCTTCAGAGACGGATCTTTACCAGCCCCCATGTCGTGCTCCATTCTCCTTGCGATTGCATTTACGCGTGATTATGCAGCATTTTGTTCCTGCGGGGTTCGAGAAGCCTTCTCGTTACCTGCTTGATTACAGCAGGACACCTTCGGGTTTCCGATGTTGAAGGATTCGGCGTTTCGCGCCATGCTGGTAGTTCGGTTTATGCAGCCTTCACGTATTTCGTACTGGAATTGCATCCCAGTCGAACAATGTTTTGCGCAAGCTCGACCGTGCTTCAACATGATATTGTTCGGGAGTCCTGAAACGTTTCCCGATTGCCCGCCCTATCTGATGTGCCAGCTTGTCGAATTCCCCTGGCTTGTTGACCTGCGTTCTCGTGGCGACTATTACCTGCACTCCTTTGTATTGGAGCATGTTGCGTCTTGTCGCATCGCGTTCTTGCTTTTCTGCTGCGGTGTGGTGCTGCTTGCTGTCGTATTCGACGCCTACTCTCGGGTGCGCCCAGTAGAGGTCGCAGTCGAAGTGGTGCGCACCGACCATGAGCTGGTCGGATAAGCTGAGCTTTACGCGGTGGTTCAGCTCTGGCAAGGCGAGCCCATATCCTCCAAAGCGTGGGGGCATACATAGCAGCATGCAAAGCGCCGTCTCACGCGGGGATGCGGAACCGTCTACGACGTAGCGCAGGTAGTGCGCACTGCGCGCTCTGCTGTTCTGCGAAAAGAGACGTTTGGCGTAGGCTTTGATTCGCGTGGCGCTTGTCAATGGAGGCCGCTTGCTCATGCCCGAGCTGGCATCGGGCAGGTCACGAATCTCGAACGGATTGTCGGGATCAATCGGATCGAGCGCATAGGTGCCGCACATCTCCAATGCGAGTTTGACGACTTGGGGTTCGGTAAGCTTGCTTGCCAGTTGCATGAGGCACAGTTCAGGTGATGCAACGTACACGTTGTCGTCAAGCCGGTAAAACGATCGTTCTGGCAACGGCGCTCTTCTAACGTGGGTTTTTACGTTGGCCAGTTTGCGCTGGTCGCCATACTTGACGACGAGGTCTATCGATTCGAGGGCCAAATCGGGATGCTCTGCCCTGAAGGCTTC
>JAFUBE010000811.1 GCA_017460365.1 Eggerthellaceae bacterium | reverse complement strand
CGAACAGCTGCGACGGAGACACCCCCAAGCCGCCTGCGAGCGCGAGCAGCGTGTCGAACGTCGCGTTGCATCGCCCCCGCTCGATGCGGCTGATGTAGCTGCGGTCGCGTCCGATCATAAGTCCGAGCTGCACCTGGGAAAGCCGCTGTGCCTTGCGCAGGTGCTTAACGTTCATGCCCAGTTGATGGCGGGAGTCGATGACCGGTTCTGAGTACCTCATGAAATGAATGCTAAGAGCATGCAAATGCAACAATGAGGACTATGAGTCACATTATTCGCACTGAATCGGACTAATGGCAGCAACCGATGTTACGTGTGTCGCCGCGGCGATGAGCCGGACCTGTTGCGCTATCATGTAGCTTCCACGCGAACCGCTACCCAGAATCGAGGTCGTCATGCCCATTCGCATTCCCGACGCGCTGCCTGCCACCGATCTGCTATTACAGGAAAACATCTTCGTCATGACCGAGTTTCGCGCCATGCACCAGGACATCCGCCCGCTGCGCGTGGTGCTGCTGAACCTCATGCCGACGAAGATCGCCACGGAAACGCAGATCTTGCGCAAGCTGTCGAACACGCCACTGCAGATCGAGATCACGCTTCTGCGCATGGCAAGCCACGACGCGAAAAACGTATCGGCGCAGCACCTGGAAACGTTTTATCGCACGTTCGACGATATAGCGCACGAGCATTTCGACGGCATGATCATCACTGGCGCGCCGGTCGAATTGCTCGATTTCGAAGAGGTCGACTACTGGCCCGAACTGTGCCGTATCATGGACTGGTCGAGCACGCACGTGCATTCCACGTTGCATATTTGCTGGGGCGCGCAGGCGGGTATCTACTTCCATTATGGCGTAGCCAAACATGAATTGCCTGCGAAGATGTCGGGCGTGTTCGAGCACCGCCAGATTCAGGAGAAGCTGACGTCGCCTCTGCTGCGCGGGTTCGACGACGTGTTCTGGGCACCGCATTCGCGCTACACCGAAGTGCGCGCCGCCGACATCGATGCGCATCCCGAGCTCGAGCTGCTCGCGGTGTCTGACGAGGCGGGCGTGTACGCCGCGAAGAGCGTGGACAGCCGCCGGTTCTTCGTGTTCGGGCATCCCGAGTACGATCGCGCCACGCTCGCCGGCGAGTACGAGCGCGACCTGGCGCGTGGCATCGATCCCGACGTGCCGCGTCATTACTTCCCGGGTGACGACCCTTCGCAGCTGCCGCGCTCGGTTTGGCGCGCGCACGCCCAGCTGCTGTACACGAACTGGCTGAACTACTACGTGTACCAGACGACGCCCTACGACGTGCGCCTCGCCGGCAAAGAGACCGAAGCATCTGCTGCGAAGTCGGCCGAGCCCGGGCCGTCGCCTTTCGTCGAGCGCGAGGACGACGACGGCTACGACCGGTGGTCCGACCGCCGCGAGGAACCGCCCCTGTTCGAACCCGACCCTTGGCGTTAGGGCGCATCGCTTGCATTTCGGCGAAACGGTTCGTTTTGAGCGGACTAGCGTTATAATGCCCGTCATGTCTGTAATCGCGGCGACAAAACAACGCAGGATAAGGGATAAGCGCCAGCCTCTCGAGCTGACGTTTTTCCATTTCGTGTTCATTTTCCTGCTGTGCAGCGTTATCGGGCTTGTTGCCGAGACTCTTCTGAGCTACGTGCTCGACGGGCGGTGGGAATCGCGCGCGGGCTTCGTGATCGGGCCGTTTTCGCCGATCTACGGGCTCGGTGCCGTGCTGATAACGTTTGCAATCAATCCCATTCGCGGGCATAGCTTGGGGCTGCAGTTCGCGGTGGCCGGCGTAGTCGGCGGAGCGCTCGAATACTTTGCGGGCTGGTTTTTCGAAACGCGTTACGGCATCGTGGCTTGGAGCTACATCGATCAGCCGCTCAACTTCAACGGCCACACGAGCGTCTTCATGATGGCGGTGTGGGGAGCCGCCGGGCTCGCATGGACGATGGTGGCGCTGCCCGTCGCGGTGCGGCTCGTCGAGCTCATTCCCGAAAACATGCGCCGTTCGCTCACGATCGTGGCGTTCGTGTTCATCATGGCCGACTCGGTTCTCACGATCGCCTGTCTCGACAGCTGGTTCTGGCGCACGGCCGGCCACCCGATAAGCAACCCGCTGCAGCAGTTTTGCGCCACCTACTTCGGCGACGACTTCATGCGCACGCGTTTCGAAACCATGAGCATGTGGACCGTGCTCGCCTCCCGCTAAGGGGCGAGTGCGCCACCAGTCCGGGCTGACTGCCCCACTTACTGCCAGACCCAAAGTGGGGCAGTTGGGCAGGCGCGCCGCCTCGGGCCCGACAGGGGCGGGACAGCTGTCGGTGGTTGACGATTGGAATATTTTTAAGAACGATTGGTTACGTCGGCGAGTTCCGTGCTATACTTTCTCACCATCATGAGCAACGAGTTCCAACAGATCGCTCTTCTTAGCCTGCTGCTTATCTAGGCGCGCCTGCGTCGTAGTCGACTGCGGGTCCGCGCCTTATAAATTCCCCTTTACCACGTTTGCCAAGAGCGCATGGGAGATCCAGTCTCTTTTGCGAAAAGGAGCGCATCATGACCGGCATGCCTGCACATACGAAATACGAACGCGGATACTTCCTGCCGCCCGAGCCATGTTACGACTGGGTGCGGCGCGACCACATCGAGCGCGCTCCTATCTGGTGCTCGGTCGACCTGCGCGACGGCAACCAGGCGCTCGTGATTCCGATGAGCCTCGAAGAGAAGCTCGAGTTCTTCAAGCTGCTTGTGGAAATCGGTTTCAAGCAGATCGAGATCGGCTTTCCGGCGGCGAGCGAAACGGAATACGAGCTGTGCCGAACGTTGATTGAGAACGACATGATTCCTGCCGACGTGACGATCCAGGTGCTCACCCAGGCACGCGAGCACATCATCCGCCGAACGTTCGAGGCGATCGAAGGCTGCGCTGCGCCGGTCATCGTGCACGTGTACAATTCGACGAGCGTGGCCCAGCGCGAGCAGGTGTTCAAGAAAGGCCGCGACGAAATCAAGCAGATAGCCGTCGACGGCGCGAAGCTGCTCAAGCAGCTGGCCGACGAGGCGGGTCACGGCAACTTCCGCTTCGAATACAGCCCCGAAAGCTTCACGGGCACCGAGCCGGAATACGCGCTGGAAGTGTGCAACGCCGTGCTCGACGTGTGGCAGCCGACCACAGAGCGCAAGGCGGTCGTAAACCTGCCCGCCACCGTTGAGATGTCGAGTCCGCACGTGTATGCGCAGCAGGTCGAGTACCTGCACAGGCATCTGAAATACCGCGACGCGATCGAGCTCAGCCTGCACCCGCACAACGACCGCGGCACGGGCATAGCCTGCGCCGAGCTCGGCGTGCTGGCCGGTGCCGACCGCGTGGAGGGCACGCTGTTCGGCAACGGCGAGCGCACGGGCAACGTGGATGTCGTCACCATGGCGATGAACATGTTCGCACAAGGCGTCGATCCCGAGCTCGACTTTCACGACCTGCCGCGCATCGCCGAGCTGTACGAGCGGATGACCCGTATGGAGGTTGAACCGCGCCGCCCATACGCCGGGGCGCTCGTGTTCGCGGCGTTTTCGGGCAGCCACCAGGACGCCATCGCGAAGGGCCTGGCATGGCGCGAGATGGAAGACCCCGACCGGTGGGCCTGCCCGTATCTGCCGATCGACCCCGAAGACGTGTCGCGGCATTACGAGAGCGACGTCATCCGCATCAACAGCCAGTCGGGCAAGGGCGGCATAGGCTATATCCTGGAAAAGAACTTCGGTTACATGTTGCCGCCGCGCCTGCGCGAGGAACTGAGCTACCGCTCGAAAGGCGTATCGGACGCGGGGCATCGCGAACTTTCGCCGGAAGAGGTGAACGGGATCTTCCACGACGAGTACGTTAACCGTCGCTCGCCGATCGAGCTCGTCGATTTCCACTTTGCGCGCGACGCCGAGAACAGGGAGTTCACCTCATCGGTGCTCGTGAAGATCGATGGGACCGATCTCAGCGTGTCAGGTCGGGGCAACGGCCGCCTGAACGCGGTCGTCGACGCGCTGCGCAAGGTGGGCGTCGACGTGCATGTGGAGGCGTACAGCGAGCATGCGCTGACCGAGGGTTCGACCAGCAGGGCGGCCGCGTACGTCGGCATCAGCGGTGCTGGCGGCGGCATCGTGTGGGGCGTCGGCGAGCACCACGACATTGTTACAGCCTCGATTCGCGGCCTCTTGAGCGCCATTAACCGCAGCAAGGAAGATTAAACTGTAGGAAAGCGCTCAATCGGGAGGAATGCCATGGCGATGACGATGACCCAGAAGATCCTGGCGGCGCACGCGGGGCTTGCGGACGTAGTGCCCGGGCAGCTTATCGAGGTTCCGATTGATCTGGCACTCGCCAACGACGTGACGGCGCCTGTGACGATTCGCGTGATGCGCGAAAGCGGCTTCGATCGCGTGTGGGACCGCGAGCGCGCATGCCTGGTCATGGACCATTTCGTGCCGAACAAAGACATCAAGAGCGCCGAGAACTGCAAGCTGTGCCGCGACTTCGCACGCGCCCACGACCTCGAGCATTTCTTCGACGTGGGCTCCATGGGAATCGAGCATGCGCTGCTGCCCGAGCAGGGTCTGGTCACGGCGGGCGATATCGTGATCGGCGCCGATAGCCACACGTGCACCTACGGGGCGCTCGGCGCGTTTTCCACCGGCATGGGCTCGACCGACTTGGCGGCCGGCATGGCGTGCGGGCGCACGTGGCTGCGCGTGCCGGGGGCGATTCGCGTCTGGCTTACGGGCGAGCTCGGGCCGTGGGTGTCGGGCAAGGACGTCATCCTGTGGATCATCGGGAAGATCGGCGTCGACGGCGCGTTGTACCAGAGCATGGAGTTTTGCGGCCCCGGCGTGGCGTCGCTGTCGATGGACGAGCGCTTCACGATATGCAATATGGGCGTGGAGGCCGGTGCCAAAAACGCCATTTTCCCCGTTGACGACGCGACGCGCGCCTACATGGAAGGGCGCGTGCGGCGGCCGCCGGTTGAGTTTGCGGCCGACGACGATGCGTCGTATGAGCGTACGATCGAGGTCGACCTGGGCACGATCGCACCGACGGTCGCAGTGCCGCACCTTCCCGAGAATGCGCGGCCGGCTGCCGAGCTGGCCGGCGTCGAGCTCGACCAGTGCGTGATCGGGAGCTGCACGAACGGGCGCATCGAGGACATGCGCGTGGCGGCCCGCGTGCTCGAGGGCCACCATGTGCACCCGCGCGTGCGCACGATCGTGATTCCCGCGACGCAGGATGTGTACCTGCAATGCGTGAGCGAGGGTTTAGCCGAGATTTTCGTGCGTGCAGGCGCCGCGTTCTCCACGCCGACGTGTGGTCCGTGCTTGGGCGGCCACATGGGCATCCTGGCGGCGGGGGAGCGTGCGATTGCCACCACGAATCGCAACTTCGTCGGCCGCATGGGCCACGTCGACAGCGAAGTGTACCTGGCCAGCCCTGCCGTTGCCGCCGCGTCGGCCATCGCCGGCCACATTGCCGTTCCTCCCGCCCCCGTTTCCCGCCGGCCCCGGACCGCGGACGCCTTGCGGACTACCCCACTTCCTGCCAGACCCAAACCGGGGTAGTTCCGCGGAAATGCCCCACTTACTGCCAGTCCCAAAGTGGGGCAATTTCCTCGGGGAT
>JAFUBE010000810.1 GCA_017460365.1 Eggerthellaceae bacterium | reverse complement strand
TTTGCGCTTTCGGGTGATATCGCCGCCGTAGCAGTTGGCCAGAACGTCCTTGCGCTTCGCCTTCACCGTTTCGCGTGCGAGCACGCGTCCGCCGACGGCAGCCTGAATCGGCACTTCGAACATGTGACGCGGAATGATCTCCTTCAGTTTCTGCGCGAGCACCCGGCCGCGCGCGTATGCCCTGTCTTTGTCGATGATGAACGACAGGGCGTCGACGGGCTTTCCCGCAATCATGATGTCAAGCTTCACGAGCTTGCTCGGCTTGTATCCTGCAAACTCGTAATCGAGCGAAGCATAGCCTTTCGTGGACGACTTCAAGCGATCGAAGTAATCCATGATGAGCTCGGACAGCGGCATGTCCCACACGATCTCGACCGTGGTCGTCGACAGGTAATTCATGTTGATGAACTGGCCACGGCGAGCCGTCGTGAGATCCATGACGGCACCTACGAAATCGGGAGGGACGAGTATCTTCACGTTGAGGAACGGCTCTTCGATATGGTCGATTTCCGCCGGGTCGGGCATTTCCTGGGGCGAGTGCAGCGAGACCATGTCGCCGTTGGTCTTGTACACGTGGTACTCGACCGACGGCGCCGTTGCGAGCAGGTTCAACCCGAACTCCCGCTCGAGACGCTCTTCGATGACTTCCATGTGAAGCAATCCCAAGAACCCGACGCGGAATCCGAAACCGAGCGCATGCGAGGTCTCCGGTTCCCACACGAGGGCTGGGTCGTTGAGCGCGAGCTTCTCGAGCGCCTCCTTGAGGGGCTCGTACTGGTCGCCTTCGATCGGGAACAAGCCCGTGAACACCATGGGCTTCACATCGCGGTACCCCGGAAGCGGATCGACCGCGCGCCGCGAGCTCAGCGTGATCGTATCGCCCACCTTCACGAGGCCCACGTCTTTCAGACCCGTGACGAGATAGCCCACGTCGCCAACTGAAAGGTCGTCGAGCGGCACCTCGACCGGCTTTCGCACGCCCACCTCTTCCACGAGCGCTTCGCTTTGCGCTTGCATCATGTAGATGGTGTCGCCGCGGCGCACCGTGCCGTCGACCACGCGGATAAGGGCCACCACGCCGCGGTACGGATCGAAGAACGAGTCGAAGATGAGCGCCCGTAGCGGGGCTTCAAAGCTCCCGGTCGGCGCAGGGATGTTGTACACCACCGCTTCGAGCAGGTCGTGCACGCCTTCGCCCGTCTTCGCCGAGCAGAGCACCGCGTCGTCAGCGGGTATGGCAAGCCCGTCTTCTATCTGCTCCTTTGCGCGCTCGGGGTCGGAAGCGGGAAGGTCGATCTTGTTGATGAGCGGAATGATCTCGAGGTTCGCGTTCATCGCCATCATGGCGTTCGCGACCGTTTGGGCCTCGACGCCCTGCGTTGCGTCGACCACCAGCACCGCCCCTTCGCATGCGGCGAGGCTCCGCGATACCTCGTATGTGAAGTCGACGTGGCCCGGCGTGTCGATGAGGTTGAATTCGTAAATCTCGCCGTCGTCTGCAGTGTAGTTCACGCGCACGGCTTGGCTTTTGATGGTGATGCCGCGCTCGCGTTCGATGTCCATCGTGTCGAGCAGCTGCTCTTGCATGTCGCGCTTGGCAACCGTTCCAGTTTGCTCGAGGATGCGGTCTGACAGCGTGGACTTGCCATGGTCGATGTGCGCGATAATCGAGAAATTCCTGATATGAGACGGGTCGTGGTGTTCCATATGTGAAGATTGCTGAGGCAAAATCCCCCTCTTTCAGATTGTGTAGTTCGGCCTACGCAATTGTATGCTACTATTTTCGAGTTTCGTCTGGAAACAAGAATATACAACTACGGAGGAACTTAGAGTGGCAAACATCAAGAGTCAGAAGAAGCGCATCATCACCAACGAGAAATCCCGTATGCGCAACCGTGCGGTGAAATCCGAGCTCAAAACCGCAACCCGTCACGTCAAGGATGCCGTTGCAGAAGGCGATGGCGCGAAGGCTTACGCTGCGGCGCTCGCAGCATGCCGCCTGATGGACAAGGCAGTGTCGAAAGGCGTCATCCACAAGAAGCAGGCCGCGAACCGCAAGAGCGGCATCATGGCTCTCGTGAACCCCATCGTGACCGATGCGGACCGCGCAGCTTACGTGAAGCCCGAGCCGAAGGCACAGAAGACTGGCTCGAAGAAAGCCGCTCGCAAGGCCGAGCGCGCTGCTGAAATGGCCCGCGCCAACGAAGAGAAGGCCAAGCGCCGCGAAGAGCAGAAGAAAGCAGAGAAGAAAGCTGCCGAGCGCAAAGCCAAGGAAGCCGCAGAAGCAGCCAAGGCTGAAGCCGAGGCCGCCGATGCTGAGGAGCAGGCTGAAGAGGCTGCCGAATAACCATGTTACGAATGGGTCCTCGGATCCATCCGCATATCAAGTAGACGACGCCCCGTATTTCGCGGGGCGTCGTCGTTATCAAAGTAGATAGTCCAATAGCGGATCAGGCCCTTTCGATTATGCAGGAATGCTCCTTGGTATCGGCATCATAAGCCACGCCGACGAGCAAGATGGGCATGTCGAGATCGCGCAGTATGGCAGGATAGTCTCTCGCGTGAATCTGATCGATTGCCGATTCTACGGGTTTGTCCCACTTTAATTCGACCAGAAGCGCCGGCTTATCAGAACCACGGCGAGGTAAATATACGATATCAGCTAAGCCATGCCCGCTCGGTAGTTCCTCGACGCGGACATAGTCATCGGCCGCCGATATCAATGCTGCTCGTACGACAGAGCGCAATGACTGTTCTCCGTTGTAGTGAATAGGCGAACAGGTGGCATCGTGCGAACGCCCTATGCTATCTGCAACTGCAGCCGCATCGCCCGATAATATGGCTGCGAGCAGTTGATCTGATTCGCGCACGATACGCGCAACTTCCGCATGGCGGCTCCCCTTCAATGCCCGCTCGAATTCTTCGCGGACCTCCTCGTTGGGAACGCGCGCGAGCCTCGTTTCGTTGTCGTATGCTAGATATCCCAGGTGAACGAGCAAGGTCAGCACGTCATCTCGGCTGTTGATCGAGGCCATGTCGTTCTGGAACGTATACGGATCCACCTTCAGCGCCTCACCCCCGACTGCGCGCACGATGTCGCCCTGCAGGCCCTCGAAATCGAGATCGATATAAGTCCGAAGCAATTCGAAGGTTTCAGAACTCGTCCAATAAGCGCCGACTTGTCTGCGCATACACGCCCGCATCACCGAGAAAGGAGCGTAAACATGACCTGTGCGAGGGAATTCGTAGCCGTCATACCACCGCCTGAGTACATTCATTTCGATATCGCATTCGTCAGCGAGTTGCTTTACCTCGCTTTCGGTGAAACCGACATAAGGCGCGTAGTACGAGGGATCGACCATTGTGAATTCCTCGAAATCTGTCAGAGCCGATTGCGTACCGTAGCGCTTGATAGGCAGAATGCCGGTAATATAGGCCGCTGCAACAGCCTTATCGGTGAAGCTCAAGTTCTTGAATAATAGGCGCAGGAACTTCACGTAACGTTCTTGTGCCGCGGCTTCATGTTCGGTTTCACGAAATACCGCGTCCCATTCATCAATCACGAAAACGAACTTGCGGCCGGTCAGCTTGACCGTATCGAGCAGCATCTCCGTCAACGAGCCGCCCTCTTGCACTTCCGGGAACTCGGAACGCAGCTCCCTTGCGAGCAGTCGGCTCACTTCTGGCACGACCTCGGATCCCACCAAGCCAGTGAACTCCGTCATGTCGAGCTGTATGACGTTGTAGGCGTTAAGATGCTCTTCGAACGATGGATGACGCGAAACTTCAAGTCGCTCGAAAAGAGCCCGGGAATCGCACCCCCAGCAGTAGTAGGCTGCAACCGCCTTGGCCGCGAAAGATTTTCCAAACCGACGCGGCCTGCTTACGCACACCATGCAGCGTGTCGTGTCAATCACGTCGTTCACAAGGCCGATGATGCCAGTCTTGTCCACGTAGCGCTCTTTCAGCACGCGCGCGAACCCGTCGTTTCCCGGATTGATGTGAACACCCATGTCGCCTCCCGCAGAACGCTCAGAACGTTTGAACTATGATACCCGATTACCCATCGCTAGACGGCACGCAAGAATGGGCTATGGAGCACACGGCGTTCTCGGATGTCTGTGCGAGAAAATGTGGCGCCGAAGGACGCTTGCGTTCCGGAGGTTTCAGAACGGCGAGTTTCGCACCTCGCCGTTTTTCTATTTAGGAGGAACGCTTCGATCATTGCGCTTCCCGCCGAATATAGCTAAACACTACTTAGCCTAAGTTAAGTTTAGCTATTTTGTTTGAGTTGGTAAACGCTGATTCTATTGCGGTTGCCAACATGTACAGCATGGTGGGCGGAGTGCCTCTGTACTTGCTTCAGCTCGACGCATCGCGCAGCATGGAGCAAAGCATCGAAGCAGCCTTCCTCGACCCGAGTTCGATTCTCTACGAGGAGCCCATGAACCTTCTCAAGCAGGAGGTGAGCAAGGCATCCCCTTACAACGCGGTCATATCCGCCATCGCAGGCTGCGGCGCTGGTCGAGCGCGGGATTGGGGCGGCGGTTGCACCAAACATCGCGGCAGCGCTGCCCGAGTACATGGGTCCAGTCTTCGAAGCCATCTGCCGCGATTGGATGTGGCGCCAGTTTGCTTCGGGAGGACTCGGCTTCGAATTCACCGATATCGGTCGCTGGTGGGGAAACGACCCCGCCATTCGCGAAGAGGCGGAGATAGACGTCGTGGCCGTAAACGGTTCCGAGACGGTTTTAGTGGGCGAATGCAAGTGGAGAAACGTGAGCGCCAAAACAGCCGCGTCTTTAGTTTCTAACTGGTAGGTGCCACAATCGTCGCAAACCAAGAGAAGGGATGCGGCGATGGCGTCACGGAACACAAGGGCGATGCGCCGGGAGCAGGTCGAGCGGTGCCTGTCCACCACGGGGATGACGATCAAGGAATGGTGCGGGCTGAACGGCGTCGCGCCGTCCACCATGTACTACTGGATGTCGAGGTTCCGCAAGGAGGAGCCCGAGCTGTGCGGGGGGCCCAGCGCCGGCGAATGGGTCGAGATCACGCGCGAGTCGATCGCCGCCAGGACCGCGCTTGCCAAGCGCCAGGAACCCGCCGTCCCTGTTCCTGCGTCCGCGACCGTCGCGACAGCGTCGGCGGGCCTGGAAACAACCGCCGGGCCAGCGGCGGTCGTCGTGCGGATCAACGGTGCGGACGTCGTCGTGCCGGAGGGCGTCTCGGAGTCGCACGCCGCGTCCGTGCTCAGGGCGGTGGCGTCGCTGTGAACCCGTTCACGACCCCGGACAGGCTTTTCATATCGCGCCGTCCCCAGGACATGCGCGCCGGCATACAGCGGCTGGCCGCGACGGTCACGACCGACTTCGGCATGGACCCCACCGACGGCGCGCTCTACTGCTTCGTGAGCCGCGACTGCCTGAAGATGAAGCTCTTGCGCTTCGACACGATTTTCCCGAAGTTCTTCCAGCTGTGGTGGAGCCAGCGTCTGCGCAGGTCGCGTCCTCGGTGGAGGTGATTTCTTCGGAATAATCCAACAGATGATAACTTCCTGTACGTCAGCGTAATCGACAGGCAGACAGGAGGATGATCATGTTGGAATACGAATCGATAGACGAGCTTTCCAGGGCGGCCATAAACGCCAACCTGGAGGCTAACGCGCCGCCGTGCAGGCTCAAGGGTCTTGAACGCGCCTCGCGCTGGGTCGCAAAAGCGTACGAGGAAAGCCACGGAGCATCTGGCCTCACGCTGCAATCCCTCGAAGATGTCTACGACTCCCTCTTCCGCCTCTTCGATGCGGGGGGAATCGCGCGTTCCACCTTCCACGAACGTCGTCGCCTGATGGCGGACATGATCGACCTCGCCGAGTACGGTTCGATAGACCGCAGCGCCGACCTGTCCCCGTCCTGGAGGAAAGGGGACAATCCGCTCTCGCGCCCCGTTCCTCCCGATGTGAGGGACGACCCCGACAGCATAATCGGGCTGTCGCTCGCCGTTCTCGACGAGATGGGGCTCCGGGGGTATTCCGCGAACACCATGAGGTGCTATAGGATGTGCGCATTCCCCAGGCTCATCGCGCACTTCAAGGGACTCGGCACCGACCGCTACTCCGACGAGGCCCTGGAATCTTTCATCGGCAAGGTGGAGGGCGGGTTCTGCGCGGGGGCGGCGTACTACGACATCCTGAGGCCGGCCGCGCTCCACGTCCGCAGCATGCACTACGGGGGCGAGCTCTACATGCGGGGCAGCACCTTCGTGGAGAAGGCGGAGTCCGGTCCCTTCGGGACTGTGGTCGCCGGGTTCGTGGAATGGCGAGAGTCGGCAGGCGTCAAGCGTAGGACCATAGAGAACGACGTAAGGGCGATAGTGGCGTTTCTAGAGGCCCTCTGCCCAGCCGGTCCGGAAGGGCTGGGGTCGATCACGCGCGAGGCGGTCCGGTCGGCACTCGCGTCGATGGCCGACGGGCGGCCCCCGCGATACGTCTGCAGGACGCTATCCTCAGTTAGGACGAGTGCATCGTTCGTCGAGGAGCGCCACCCCGACCTCCCCGCCTTCGGGAGCTGGATAGGCCGTAACCCGCGCGTCGTGAGGGGGCGCCCCATCGAGGGGTACACCGCGGAGCAGGCCGAGGCGATGATCGCGTCGGCCGACGAATCCACCGCGATGGGAATGCGCGACAAGGCCATCCTCCTGCTCATGGCGACCACCGGGATGCGGGCGTGCGACGTCGTCACGCTCGCCCTCGACGACATCGACTGGCGCGCCAACGAGGTTGCCGTCAGGCAGGAGAAGACAGGGGTGGCGGTCGCGCTGCCGCTCGACGTGCGGGCGGGCGAGGCCATCGCCGCTTACATCCTCGAAGCTAGGCGGAATTGCGGCGAACGCACGGTGTTCACCACCACGATGGGCGCCGCAAGGCCGCTGCTCGCGACGTCGATAAACTACATCGTGCGGAAGTACTCGTCGGCCGCCGATGCGGCGGGGTTCAAGGGGGTGCACGGCCCTCACGCGTTCCGCCGCGGTCTCGGCGCCGCGATCGTCAACTCGGGGTCGTCGCTGGCCGAGGCGGCGGACGTGCTGGGGCATTCGCGCGCGGAATCGGCTATGCCGTATGCGGCGATGGCCACCGAGCGGCTGCGCGGCTGCTCGGTGGGGCTCGGCGGCATACCGGACGGCGGGAAAGGGGCCGACGATGGCTGCGGCCGGTAGGTGGATCTTGAAGAGCGCGTTCGCCGCCGACCTCGACGGATACGTCCGCTACAAGCGCGACGGGCTGAACCACAAGGCGACTGCAGCGGAGCGGTTCCTGGCTCCGTCGTTCGACCGCTTCTGCCACGAGTCGTTCCCCGGCAAGTCCGTCCTCGACATGGACCTGGCGATGGCCTGGGTCGGAGGCACCGGCAGCGCGAGAGAAGCCGAGAACAGGGCTTCCTTCATGCGGGAGTTCGCACGCTACCTGATCATGGAGGGCAAAAGCGCCTGCGTCCTACCGAAAAAGGTCACGCCGACCCGCAACCGCGCGCCCGTGCCGCGCATCTTCACCGACCGCGAGCT
>JAFUBE010000091.1 GCA_017460365.1 Eggerthellaceae bacterium | reverse complement strand
GGCAGGTGGCGGGCGGGTTGTTGGAATCGGTCAGCGGGCGCTAGCTGTCAAAGAACGGCGGGGCCGTTCCGCCAAGTTCGGCCGACTTCGTAGGGGCGGCACTCGTGCCGCCCGCGGCGCGCCAGCGCCGAACCCCGTAATGGCGTTGCAACGTGCTTGCGGGAACGGAGCGAGTAAGTTAAGGTTAACACAAGAGTTAGAAAGGGCTTACAGTTGGTGGAACCGTTTCTCGAAATCGAGGGGCTGCGCAAACGTTACGGCGAGGGCGAAGCCGAGGTCGAGGTGCTGCGCGGCATCACGCTCGGCGTGCAGGCGGGCGAGGTGTGCGTGCTGCTCGGCCCGTCGGGTTCGGGCAAGTCGACGTTTCTCAATCTGGTGGGCGGGCTCGAGCCGGCCGATGGCGGAACGATCCGCGTCGGCGCCACCGAGCTCACGTCGCTAGCCGACCGCGACCTCGTGGAATACCGCCGCCGCGAGCTCGGCTTCGTGTTCCAGTTCTACAACCTGGTGCCCGACCTCACGGTGACCGAGAACATCGAAGTGTGCCAGTACCTTTCGTCCGACCCGCTGCCGATGGAGCCGCTTTTGCGCTCGCTTGGCCTGTGGGAGCACCGCCGGAAGTTTCCGCACGAGATCTCGGGCGGCCAGCAACAGCGCTGTGCCATCGGCCGCGCGCTGGTGAAGAATCCCAGCTTGCTGCTCTGCGACGAACCCACTGGCGCGCTCGACTACAAGACCTCGAAGGAAATCCTCGAGCTCATGGAGCAGGTGAATCGCGACTACGGCTGTACCATCGTCATCGTTACGCACAACGACGCCATCAAGCAGATGGCCCACCGCATCCTGCGCCTGCGCGATGGCGAGCTGGTCGGCGACGAGTTGAACGACCGTATTTTGCCCGCCCGGGAACTCACCTGGTAGCATGGCATCGCCCCTCGCCAAACGCCTCCCGCGCGAGCTGCGCAACAACTTGGGCAAGTACCTGGGAATGTTTCTGCTGCTCGCGCTCGCGATCGCCTTCACATCGGGCTTCCTCGCGGCCGCCAGCTCGATCGAGCTCATCGGGAAGGGCATGCGCGAGGCCTACAACACCGAAGACGGCCATTTCGCGACCACCTTCGAGGCCGACGACGCCTCGATCGAAGCGGTCGAGGCGCTCGGCTGCACGGTGGCCGAGCAGTTCTACTACGATGCGCCGCTTTCGTTCGAAGGCGCGGCCGAGGGAACTCAGGCGCGCGCGTTTTCCAACCGCGGCGAGCGCAACCAGGCGGACTACGCCCAGGGACGCGCGCCTGCCTCTGCTGACGAAATCGCGCTCGACCGTGTGTTCTGCCAGAACAACGGCCTGGCGCTCGGCGCGCGCGTGGAGCTTGCCGGCAAGCCGATGACGCTCGTCGGCATCATGACCCTTTCCGATTACAGCTGCCTGTTCCAGAACAATTCGAGCTTCATCTTCAACGCGCTCAGCTTTACGACGGCGCAGGTCACGCCCGAGGCGTTCGGCGGCATCGGTCAGGGATCGCTCGTCTATAGCTACGCGTTTTACCTCGACGACCGCGCGATGCCGCTGGTCGCGCGCACCGATTTCGAGAAGCGCATGACCGAAACGCTTGGCGATGCAGGCGAGGTCGTCACCGACTTCGTCGACTACGAGGGCAACCAGGCGATGACGTATGCGCTTGACGACATCGAGGGCGACCAGATGATGTGGCAGATCCTGCTCGCCATGCTCATCGTGATCATGGCGTTCGTGTTCGTCGTGCTGACCGGCGCCACGATCGAAGAGGAAAGCGCTGTCATCGGCACGCTGCTCGCGAGCGGCTGGCGCAAGCGCGAGCTCGTGGCGCACTACATGGCGTTGCCCGCGCTCGTGGGCCTGGCAGGCGCGGTGGTCGGCAACGCTATAGGCTATTCGCTGCTCGTGCTGCCGATGCAAGGGCTTTACTACAACTCGTACAGCTTCCCTCCGTATCACACGACCTGGAACTGGCGCGTGTTCGTCATGACCACCGTCGTGCCGCTTTTGCTCCTGTTCGCCATAACGTTCATGGGGCTGGTTCGCCGCATGCGCGCAACGCCGCTCCAGTTCCTGCGCCGCGAGATCTTGCATCGCTCGAAACGCTCGGGCATGCGGCTGCCCGAGCGCCTGCGCTTCGTCGCACGGTTCCGCCTGCGCGTGTTCGTCCGCAACATCTCGCATTTCGCCACGCTGTTCTTCGGCATCATGTTCGGCAGTCTGCTTCTGCTGTTCGGTTTGGCCATGATGCCGCTCATGGAACATTTTGCCGCCGAATCGGCGCGCGGCGTTCCCGCAGAGCACCTCTACGTGCTGAAAACGCCGATGGAGATAGACGTCACGCAATCCGAGCGCGAGGCGTTTGCCGCTGCCGAAGAACTCATGCTGACCGAAGACCTCGCCGGCGTCGAGCCGGCGCACCTCCTCTCGCTTTACCTCGAGGCGTCGCGCGTCGACGAAGACGCGAACATTGCCAACACCGAATACAATTCCGCCGAAGTTATCGCCCAGGCCGAGAAGTTCGCGATGACCACGCTCGAGACGCCGAGGAAGTTCGGCGGCATGAACGAAGAGGTCACGGTGTACGGCATCAGTCCCGATTCGCGCTATTGGAGCGACATCGACGTGCGCGCGGGCCGCTCGTGCGTGGGCCGCGGTGCGCTCGAGAAATGCGCCATCAAGCTCGGCGAAGCGCAGACTTTCACCGACAAATACACGGGCGATGCGTACGACATCACCTTCGACGAGGTCGTTGGCAACACGACCACGATGAGCGTGTACCTTGCGCTCGACGACTTCAACGAGCTGTTTGGAAACGACGCCGACTATTTCAGCGGCTACGCTTCGAACGAGCCGATAGCGCTGAACAGCCGCTACGTCGCCACCGAGATCACCCCCGAGCAGATGCTCAACGTGGCCGTGCAGATGGAAGATTCCATGGGCGCGATGGCGCAGACCCTGCTGTATGCGGTCATTCCGCTGTTCCTGATCCTGATATACCTGCTCACGAAGACGGTGATCGACCGCAGCGCGCGTGCGATCTCCTACATGAAGGTGTTCGGGTACCGCGACCGTGAGATCTCCAGGCTCTACATCCGCTCGATCACGGTGACGGTGCTCGTATCGCTGGTCGTGTGTCTGCCGATCATCGTGGGCGCCATTGACGGCCTCGTGCAGATCATGATGTCGCGCTACTCGGGCAATTTGGAAATCTGGATCGCCCCGCAAACCTACGTTATCGAAGTCCTCATCGGCGCCGCCACCTACGCGGTCGTCGCCATCCTGCACATGCGCCGCATCCGCCGCGTCCCCCTCGCCCTCGCCATGAAAGTGCAAGAGTAATCGCCCTTCCGCTTGCTGCCAGGCCCGAACTACCCCACTTACTGCCAGACCCAAAGTGGGGCAATTTCCCG
>JAFUBE010000090.1 GCA_017460365.1 Eggerthellaceae bacterium | reverse complement strand
CTGACGGCGCCATCTACCGCATCGAGGTTCCCTCGATGGAATGTCGCCAGCTTGTTGAATCCAATCAGAGCTTTTTCACGCGCGATAACGTCGCGATAAGCTGCGACGGAAAGCATTTCGGCGTAACAGAGCGTCACAACGTATTCAAGGTATTCGATTGCGAAACAGGCGAGCCTGTTGGCGAGTTTCAGGCGGTCGATGCGTTGGAGTCGGGTGATGAGGACTCGCAGTGGATCACGCAGCCGCAGTTTCTGCCGCCTGCGCTCTCGCTTGGGTCGCATGACCTTACCGTGCTCTATCACCAGTATGGCTGTCTGGTCATGCAAGACCCGGATGCCCCTGGGGACGAACGCATCATTCGGGCGTTTCCCGGAAGCGTGCGCTGGCGCGGGTCGTTTGGCGACGGCATAAAAGTTGCTGCATTTTCGAGCGCTCGTGTGTTCGATGCGAGTGCGGGACGCGTGAAGGCACGCGAAGACGAATCGCTCTTGGATGGAGCGCGCGTGTTCGATTTGGCAAGTGGCGAGTGTCTCGAGCATACCGATAATTGGGCGAGCATGTTCATGGAGGTTAAAGGGGTGGGGGACTATCCCGAAATCGAGGACTACGTGCGCTCGCACTGCGACATCAGTTATAACGGGGTCAAGAATTTCGTAGAGCCCTTCAAGGTTATTCGCAAGCAACCAGGGCGTCTGCTGTACCATCGCGAGCCGAGGTTTTCCCGCGAGCGCGCAGGCGAAGATTGGGGCGCGCACCCGTTCGCTGTGTGGGATTCCACGAGGGAAACGCCGCTGTGCTGGTATGCGAGCAGCGATACCTTCCCCATCGGCACCATGCTGTTCACGCCAGACGGCAGGTATGCGATCTTGCTCGTGCATACCACGATTCATGCATTCAGCTTGGAAAACGTGCTTGAGTATGCGCCTCGGTTGACGGGCGATGACGCGGAAATGAAGAGGGTTCGGCTAACCTTGCAGGCCATGGGAAAAGCGCTTGACGTTGCGGATTTGCGGAAAAGCTACGATGCGTACACCCGCTTCGCTGCAGAAGAACCCGCGCGCGAGGACTATATCAACGTTCGAGATTGGGCTGAATCGCAGCTCGCGTTCGCGCTTTCTCGCCAGGACGACCTCGAGAGCAAAGATCGCGCACGGGAGTTGTACGCCGACCTTGTGGACAAGTACCCTGAAGCGGAACTGCATCGCGACAACTTGCGCATCATGAAGGCGCAAGTCGCCAATCGCCTGAACATACGCGGAGTAGGGGCGGGCAATCATGCGCCCGATCTCGAGCGTGCGCATGGGCTATATTGCGAGCTTGCCGAGGAGTATCCCGAGAAGGCCGATTACGCCAAAAGCCGTGACGAGCTCATGGTAAAGCTTCTGCTCTTGAGCAAAGAATAGAGGAGCAACTTTCCGGGCACCTACGACAGCAACGAGTCGTTCCAGATGTCTTGCTGCGCCTTTTCCAATAGGCGACGGATGGTGCGGTCGTGTGACGTTGCGAATTCGAGGAACTCGTCGATTGCGTTCGGGTCGTTTAGCATTCTGCCAACGTGCCAGACGTAAACATCGCCCGTTTGTTGAACCGTAAAGCTCAGAACGGCGCCGCTGGTCTCGGCACATCCGGGCATGGGGCGTAGCTTGGGATGATTGCCGAGAAGCACAGGATCATCTGGCTTGAAAAAGCACATCTCGCCCATGTGCTCGCTGAGCCCATATGCAAACACTCCGAGTGTACCGATGATGTTGCATGGTTTTCCATTTGGCCGCTCAACCAATTTGGCTCGATACAGGTTTTCCAGTTCGCCTCGCATGGAATGATCTTCCTAAATCATGTAATGGCCGCATTTGCTGCATACCCAAACGCCGTGG
>JAFUBE010000809.1 GCA_017460365.1 Eggerthellaceae bacterium | reverse complement strand
GGCGTGACACTTCTCGTCAGACACGATCTGTCATTTTCGCGGGGAGATCTGCGGCACAGGAAGCCTCCCCGCGAAAATGACAGATCGTGTCTGACGAGAAGTGTCACGTTCTGCCTGACGTGAAGTGGCGCAATTAGCGTGAATCGGCCTACTTGCAGCAGTCGTTCACCCAAGCAATGAAGTTCTCGGTGCTCGAGCCGGTGCGCTCGGCCATGGTGTGGCCGAGGCCCCATACGGTGGCGAAATCGACGTCGTTCACCTGCTTGCTGGCAGCAAGCGCGAGCGCGAGGTTGATCTCGGTCGTCGAGGCGGTGTCTCCCTGCGTGATGCCGGTGCGGATGCGCCAATGCGCCGCCGGGCTCGACGTTCCCTCGCCCTCGTAGGCGCTGCTCAGGTAGTACAGCGGGTCGTAGATCTCCTGGCGGAAATCGCTCGACTTCCCCTGCGCGTCGACGTACTTGCGGTCGTCGGCATACGCGCTCGGATAGGTGGCGTCCCAGTTCGACAGCGCCGCGTACGCGTCGGCATTGCGGGCGAGCAGGACGGCCATCATGTCGTCGAAGTGCAGCCCCTCGTTGGAATCGTTGCCGAAAACGGCGTTTTCCGCCTGGCTGCGGTCGAACGCGTCGAAAGCGCCGACGTCCTTGCTCGGGCTCTTGCATGCGTTCACGAAACCGGAGAGGCCGGTGATGGTGGCCGTGTTGGTGGCCTCGTTGTAGGTGATCCAGGGGCTTTCGCCGTTCAGATGCGCAATGTAGTCGGCGACGGTCTCGTAGGTCGTCGAGTCCTGCGTACCCGACTGCCCACCGGCAAAGCCGCCCATCGCGCCGCGTCCGCTCGTTGAAGAATCGCCAGACGACGCTTCGCCAGAGGGAGGTTCGCCCGACGGAGCGCTTCCCGACGACTGGCTGCGCTTGCCTTCTGCGCCGTCCGCGCCACCGGCACCGCCTCTGCCGCCCATCGCACCACCCGCGGCTGTCCCACCGCCGCCCGCGCCCATGTCGGCGTTGAAGCTGTTCGACGGCGTATAGGGAAACGTCGTGTCTGCCAGGAAGTTGTTCAGCGACTTCTCGACCTGGGCGACCACGTAGTCGTAGTATGTGCCCGACGTCGCGACGCCTTCGCCTCCGTCCGCGAGTTTGAGCGCCGCGCCCTTCTCGTCGACGAGCCCGAGCGTGTTGATGTAGGAGGCGTATTCGGATGCGAGGTCCAAGGAAAGCTGACGGCTGAACGTGCCTTGCGCGCGCGTGCCGCTGCTTGCAAACTGGCCCATGTTCCATTCGTAAGCAGCATCTGCACTCATGAGGCACGTGATCGGGCACCAGCACATCGAGCCGAAGATTGCATCCGACAGCGCATTGCCGCTCGCGTCGGCCGTCGGCGCGCCGATGGCGGCGAGATAGTCATCGTAACCTTTCGCGTCGCCCGACACGCCGAGCACGGCCGACTGGGCGCCGCCACCCGACATGCCCATGCTGAAGATGCGGTTCTTGTCGCCGGGAATCAGGCTGTCGTTGTAGCGCAGCGTGCGCACGGCGGCCTTCAGGTCGGTGACGCCCCACGGCGCCGCGCCGCACGCATTGTCGGTGAGCCCGCGACCGCGGCACCCGGCGAACACGTAGACGAACCCGGCCTCGAGGTAAGTGGTCACGCCGTTCGCGTTATACGAGGTCGGCGCCGCCTGCGCCGAATAGCCGGCGGTGTTGATGGGCATGACGATAGGCGCACTCGAAGCGGTGTAGCTACCGACCTTCCCCGACGAGCTGGGCTTGCAGGTGAACGTGCCGTTGCCGTTGTCGGTCGCGTCGAAATACGCGCCGGGTACGTAGATTCCCATGCTCTCGTAGTTCGGCGCCTGCGGCTTCTCGCAGTATTGCACGCCGATTTGGTAATACACGTCGTTATCGGAATCGTAGCTCCATGCGCTCGCATCGAGCGCAACGGCGCTCGAGCTTTGCGCGCTGCTCGCCGAGGAAGACGACGCGGCGCTGCTTTGCGAATTCGACTGCGCGCACCCGAACAAACCCAGGGCCACCCCAGCGGTTCCCGTTGCTCCCATCAGCCCGAGGAAGCTACGGTGCGAAACGTTGTTAACAGAGGTCATGACCCGCTCCTTTCCTAGAACGACTTTGCGCTTAACGATACCATCGAACGCTGAAGCGC
>JAFUBE010000808.1 GCA_017460365.1 Eggerthellaceae bacterium | reverse complement strand
TTCCATCTATTTTGAAAAACTACCCCACTTTGGGTCTGGCAGTAAATGGGGCAGCCAGCGATTGGCCGTCAGTTGGCCGTCAGTTGGTTGGCGGCTTGCTCGGGTGTTTCTTCGCCGTTGCGGACTTTCTCGAGGCGTAGGTTGCAGACGGAATAAGGCGTACCGTCGTACATGAAGAAGGTTTTGTAGCCGCAATTGCCGTAACCGCTGCAGGCACGGCACTTCACGACGGAGATGTCGTTGCCTCTTAGGTCGTCGTCAGTCAGCGGCTTCACTCCGCGACGCGCAAGGGCTTCAGTTAGGTCTGCCATGGCAATCCCCCCAATTGTAGGAAGGGCCCGGACGAACCGGGCCCCTAGGCTCTGGTCGAACCCGCGGTGATTATAACATGGTGCGACTAATGCTTCAGTAACTCGTAAACGAAGTTGACATGGTCGTCGAAAAGCAGCTCATCGACGTTTTCGAGCACATCGTCGGCGCTGCCTTTCAGGGCAGGACGACCGTTCTCGGCGCCAAATAGATGCATCGACTGGAACCCCGCCTTCTGCACGACCGACGCGATGCTGTCGGTACCGGAGAGGCTAACCTCGTCAAGAGCGATGCCGGTAGCAGACACAGCGCTGCGGGTGTAGCGTTTTACGCGCGATGACGCAGTGACCTTGCGTATGCGCCCTTCTTCTGTCGCAACCGAGAGGGAACCGGCGCCGAGCGATTCGATTTCGATAACCATGGAGCCGCGCAGTTCGTCAGCGTGTTCCTCGAGGAATGCGCGGGCACCGTCGTGGCCGTCGCCATCGGAACCGATGGCGACGAACCAGATTTCGGTGTTGAACTGGGGGTTACGGAAGTGGTATATCTGCTCGATCTCACCGGTAAGCGCGGGATCGATCTCGTTATCGGGCAGCTCTTCGGGAATAATAGTGTCGGCTTCGGAATCGACACCGGAGCGCATATCGACGTGGCCGAGCTGCTTGCGCGAATACGCGCCGCCCTGCCACCTACGACGAGTGCGCCGACCTTCCTCATCGCCTGTGCCGAACTCGTCGATGGCATCGTCTTCGTCGTCGAAATACTGGTCATCGCGGAAACTTTCCCAGCTGCCTCGCTCGCGGCCCACGTTGCGAGCCTCGAAGTCGTCGTCGACGTTGAGCCATTCTTGCGGCTTGTCGGTGAGCTCTTCGGCGTTGTCGCGACGCAGACGGCCAAGCAGGCTGCCAGCACGGGAACGCGGCACTTCCATATTGTAGTCGATCGGCTCGGGGTCGGAGCTGGCCGCCGGCGTGGGTACGTTCACCACGCTGGGAACAGAATCGACAGCTGCGCGGCGAGCGGCTGCGCGGTTGTTGGCATTAACTTTGGCATTCGAAGTGCCTACGGTCTTTCGAGCGGACTTGGCCGGTGCCGACTCGGTGACGACCGGATCGATGAGACCCGAAAGCGAAGGCACGTTCGTGCGCAGTTTTCGCAGCATACCCGAACGCGAGGGGCTTGAAACCGGCGCGGGGCCGGACCCCGCAGGCGCAGCAGGATCGATCGACGGCAGGCTGCTGATGCGCTCGCGCACAACCGGTTCGTGTATGACTGCGGGAACGTCGATTGTGGGAGCTGGATTGGGTTCTGGGATTGAATCAGGTTCTGGTGCTGGAACGGGCACGGGCTCGGGCTCGGGTGCAGCGATATTTGCAGCTTCGGCTTCGGCGGCTGCCAGTTCAGCTGCGATCTCGGCAGCGGGCACAGGTGCTGCCATCGCGATGGTGCTGTCGGGCGCAGAACCGCTCGTGATGGGAGCAGGTTCCGATGCGGGGGCAGGCTCCATAGGGGCGGACCCGATTGAAGCGGGTGCAAACCCGGGTTCGAGCGCTGGCTCGGGTTCGGGTTCGTGTGCGACGACCGGAGCAGGTGACATCTGGGCGTCGGCTTCGATCGCGGCTCGCATTTCCATCTCGCGGGCGCGACGCTCAGCTTCGCGTTGCGCTTCCTCTGCTGCACGCATTTCTTCGATGCGATCGGCGCGCTCGCGTTCGGCGTATTCCATTGCCTCGGTGTACTTCGAGCGCTGAATCTGCGCAGGCTCGGACGAATCATCCGAGCGCTTGGCATTCTGTTGAGCGGCGATAAACCAGCTCGGGGCGTTCTCGAAGCCATCGGCAGAAGCCCCCGCTGCAATGGCGGTCGCCGGTGCGCTAGCTGGCGCGACTTGCGTAGGCAGAGGCGCATACGCGAAATCCGCGCTTTCAGGATATTCGCCCGGATTGACATAGTTGTGCTCATCTTCATCGGCAAACGAATTCACGAGCTTGTCGGCAACCGAGCCGTACACGCGACGCTCGACCGGTTTGCCCGTGAGCGCGGCGATGGCAGCCTTCGCTGCGAGCAGGCGCTCCTCTTCGTCATGTTCTCCTAACCCGGAAGGCGGCACGAGCTGTTCCGCTTCATAGCGAATCTGAGCACCCTCGGGAATGAGGCCGGCTTCGCGCGCAGCAGCTTCACCATGGATCTGCAAATCTTCGTCGGCTTCCTGCGCGAGATCGGCTTCGCTCACACTGCCGCGCGAAATACGGCGTGCGATCTCGATCAGCGCGGCGGTACCGGTGGCATTGTTGTTCGCACCTTCGTTGTAGGGGGCGCTGCGCATGAGTAGCACCCGTGCGATTGGAAGCGCGCACAGCAAGAGCGCAATAATGGAAAGCACGTTCAGCACGATAAGCCCCATACCACCACCCGGCGCAATGAAAATACGCAGGAGCGCAAAGAACGCGGCTGCAATCATGGCACCGACCACGATAAGGGGAACCGGTAGGCTGAGCGATTCGACGCGTTCGACAAGGGCCGGCTTCACACGGCCGGTGTCGTAATGGGCGATCAGTATAACCTTGCGCGAGCGAACGCGACCCTGGTTGGCTTGCTCGATGCCATCGAAGTTTGGCTGATATTTTGCGACAACGTTTTGGCTGGCGCCGCTCGAAAGTATGCGCGTGACGATGGGCCTGTCGAGCGCTTCAAGAACGAAAATGGCTGCTGCGGCTGCGGTCAGAATGAACGCCGGAATGGCAAGCACGGGGAAGATCATAGCGAGAATGGTGACCAAAAATGTGACAAGCGCCAGAATCGCACGGCTGACTTCGTAATTCGACGAACTCGAGAATTCTTCGATGCTGGCCGCGAAGCCCGCCTCCTTCTGGATCTGCTCTGTGATGTAAAGCGCTGCTTGCTGCTCTTCCTCGGTTCCTGCAGGGCGTGGACCTATTTCCTTGGCAAGATACCCTGCGTAATCCATCAGTTGTGCCATCTATAGTAACCTTCTATTCGCGAAGTAAATACACCTGTACATAATTAGATAAAATTATACGCTACCTTGCTGGTCGTGGGGGAAGATTCATGCGCCAATCACGTGCGTGACACTTCCCGTCAGACACGAAGTGTCACGCGAGGGCGGTTAGTGGATTTCGGAGAGGGAGCGAAGGGTGGCATCGGCAGCTACGGCGGCGGCGCGGCCGGCGTCGTAGAGCGATTTCTTGCGCGCGATCTCGTCTGCGTAGAGCGCTTTCACTTGGGCCGTTATCGAAGCAGGAAGGCGTGTGGCCAGGTCAGCGGCAGCGCGGTCGGCGGTATTGTAGGCGTCGTTGGAAGCGGTGGCAGTGGCGCGATCGCCAGCTAGAAGGGCGTCGGAAGTCGCGATGCCAGCCTCGAGCGACTCGAGGCGCTTGTCGATATAGCCGATCTCGCCAGAGAAGTCGAGGCCGGCGATGCCCTGCTGGATGACCAGCAACTGGGCGCGAGCTGTGGCCATCTGGTCATACGCCTCAACGGTTTTGTCGCGGGCTCGCTGCGTAGCTTCCACGGTTGAGGCGGAATTTGCGATCTCGGTGGCTTCGCGGGCGACGGCATCGCCGGCAAGCACCATTCCCCAAGCGGTGTTTGCCTCGGTGATTTGGCGATTCGCGATCTCGGACAGCTTGAACGCATCGGCAGCGACCGCGAGCAGGTCCTGGCGCGCTGTTGAGGTTTCCTCGACTTTGGCAATAGCAGTTACGTCATCGGGACTCATCTTCTCTCGCGACAGGCTGCGCGTTTCGGCAATGAGCGCGTCGAGTTTTGACTCGAGCTCGGGGAATCCGGCAAGCGCCGTATCGCGTTTGTCGCGCTCGACCGTGTTCAGCGGATCGATCATGAGCCTGTCGACGGCAACCAGCGATTTGTCGACATCGACGAGCTGTTCGACCAATGTGGAGAAACGCCCGACGTAGTCGACGCGGTTTTGGTATAGGCGGAACCCGAAGAAAGCGCCTGCGGCTACAAGCGCCACGACGAGCAGCACCACGAGCACGCGAACGCGAATTGCACGGGCGCGTCGTGCACGTTTGCGGCGCTCGACTTCGGGAACAGCCGACAGCGTGGATGTGCCGGCCACGCCGGTGTAACTCCCCTGCGAAGGTCGCGGAGCGCCGGTTAAGAACGGCGAGCGAGCACGGTTCGCGCGGCGTTTCTCATCGAGGTCACGGCGGTGTGAGTCGAGCACGTCAAACGACAGCTCGTTGGACGAACCGGCCGTGCGACTCTTTATATGCAGGAAATCGAACGGACCTGACATGTGCTCTTCCCCCTCTCGGCGCTCGATTATCGACTCCCGGCCTCGGTTACCGTTCGGCGTAAGCTACCAACCGCGCATCATCGCGAGCGACTGCTCGATTTCGGCGATGGTGCACACGCGAACAGTGCGGCTCTGCAGACTTTTCAGAAACGTTTTGCCGTACGTCTTCGTGACCAGACGCTTGTCGGCCAAGATGAGCACGCCATGGTCGTCGGCTTTGCGGATGAGGCGCCCTGCCGCCTGCTTGGTCTCAATGACGGCCTGGGGCAGCACGTAATGCCACCAGGCGCGGTCGTCACGCGAGGCGCGTTCGCAGTATAGCGGGTCGGTCGGGCGAGCGAACGGCAGCTTCGGGATGATAACACCACGCAGCGTGGCTCCGGGCGCATCGAAACCTTCCCAAAACGACTTCAACGCGAACAGCGAAAGGTGCTCGTCGGCAAGGAAATCGTCGCGCAGGCCCTTCACCGACACGCCGTAGCGCTGACAGACGAGCCGCAGGTCGTCGGGCTTGAGCGCGGGGTTCACCACCTCGTAGGCGCGTTCCATCTCGCGGCGGTTCGTGAATAGGGTGAGCATGGATCCCTGCTGCGCACGGTGCGTGCGGATGAGCAGATCATTGAGCGCGTCGAGGTAGCCCGGGTCGTTCGGCTCGGGCATGTCCTTCACAACGTAGACGATCATGTTGTTGTCGAAGTCGTAGCTCGACTCGAGCTGCAGCTCGCGCGTCTGCGAGAACTCGCTGCGACCGAGGCCTACTGCGGTTTTGAACGACTCGAAGCTGTCACCGACAGTGAGCGTCGCCGACACATATATGACCGATTGAGTCGTGGTATAGAAAGCCTCGTTCATCTTCTCGCCGACGTCGAGCAGGAGGGCTGTGGCCTGGTCGTTGTGGCGGTCCTTCTTGCGGTGCAGCGTTGCCTGGAACGCATACGATTCGGGCGCGAGCTGGAAGATGAGCTCGGCGGCGTTACGCAGGTGGCGCAGGTCATAGGCGAGCGAGGCCAGTTCGCGCTGGGCGACGGCGGCCTCGTCGATGCCTTCGAGGTAAGCAACTGTGTCTTGCGTGGCCTTGATAAGCTTGTCGGTTTGCTCGATAAGTGCGCCGGCACAGGCCGCGACATCGGCGAACACCTGGCTGTGCCGCACTTCGGCGTTGATCCAGATGTCGACATGGTCGTACACGGTGCTCTTGCGGCGCGCGGCCCTGGTTCCAGCGGGGTCGAAATACAGCAGGTCCTTCACGCGCGCGAGGTAGTCGTTCGCGGCTGCGGCAAAGGCTTCGCCTGCGGCTTTGGCTTTCGCAATGAGCGCGAAGAAGAGCGTGAGTTGGTCGACGTCGCCGGCGCTGACCGCACGTTCCGCGCGGGTGAACACGTTGCGGGCGCCAGCGCTTGCGGCCACGCGGTTGGCCGTGCGGGCGAGCTGCTCGGAGTCGACGGTTTCGGCAAAGGCCTGGCGCGCTTCGTTTTCGGTGGCGTGCGCCTCGTCGATGACCCAATGGCGGATGGCGGGCAGGAGGCTACCGTCGGCGGCCACGTTGCAGAAGAGCAGCGTGTGGTTTGTGACCACGACGTCGACGAGCTCGGCGCGGCGGCGAGCGCCGTGGGCGAAGCAGAGCTTCCCGAAGAACGGGCATTTGCGGCGCAGGCACTCGCTGCTCGAGGTGGTGATCTGATAGCGCGGCAGTGCGCGGAAGTCGATTTTCAGCGAGTCCATATCGTCGTATTCGCTCTGCTCGATGTAACTGAGCAGCGCAGCAAGCGCGGGCGCCTGGCTGGTTTCGACGCCGGCAACTTCACGCATGCCGGGGCCGTCGTCGACGATGCGGTTTATCTTGCGCAGGCAAGGGTAGTGCGACATGCCTTTCAGCGGCGCCCAGGTGAGCGGCTGCGCGTGCGGGTTTTCCTGCGCGAATGCATCGGCGAGCGCGGGTAGCTCCTGGTAGACGAGCTGGTCGAGCAGGGAGTTCGTCTTCGTGGCTATGCCGACGGCTATGTCGTTGCGCTGGGCGAGCAGAGCGGCGGGCACGAGATAGGCCATCGATTTGCCGACGCCGGTGCCAGCCTCCACGACGAGGTTTTCGCCGGCTTGGAAGGTTTCGGCAATGGCGGTAGCCATGGAGCGCTGCTCGTCGCGCGGCTCGTAGTTCTCGTAGATTGCGCCGAGGGCCCCGCTCGCGCTAAACGCGGCGGCTATGTCGCCGGTCGTGGGAAACTCAAGCGTGCCCACCAAGTCGTCGGCGTCTTTGCGCGCCGGGCGCGTGGGCAGGTCGAGAATGCGTTGGCGCCGCAGTTCGCGCAGCGAGAAGAGCGGGCGGGCTTCGGCGTCGTCGGCAGGCTGCGCTGCGAGCGTGCGGAATACATGGGCGGTGAGCCATTCTTCGTCGGTTGCCATGTTCGCGATTTCTCGCGTGAGCTGAGGCGGCATGCTGGCGACTGCGGCGAGCAGGATGCGGTAGACCACGCAGGTGGCGGCCACGTCGTCGTCGGCGCGATGGGTGGAGACGGGCGCGCCAAAGGTGTGCACGAGATCGATGAGCCGATGCGATTTCAGGCGCGGCAAGGCGATGCGACTGAGGTCGAGCGTGTCTATCCACTCGTTCTCGAGCAGCGGATACCCTTCGGGATGGCGCGTGACGAACGTGCGGTCGAAACCGACGTTGTGCGCGACCATGGTGGCGTCGCCAGTGAATTCCACGAGGCCTGCGAGTGCTTCCTGAGGGCTCGGCGCGTCGGCGATGTCAGATTCGTGGATATGCGTGAGATGGATGATGTCTTCGGGCAGCGGCTTTCCGGGATTCACAAACGTAACATACCAGTCGACAATTTCGCCAGCTTCGAGGCGCGCAGCGGCGATCTGGATCAGCTCATCGTGGTTGAACGAGAAGCCGGTCGTTTCGGTATCGATGACCACCACGTTGCGGTCAAGCGCGCCGAAGTCGGACGTCCACGCGAGCTCGGGAAGCGCTTCGTAACGCGCGATCACGTCTTCCGGCGTGCCATCGAGTATGTGCTGCCTTATTTCTTGCATTGTGACATTGTATCGCACGCAGAGCGTGGTTCGGCGTTACTGCCCCACTTACTGCCAGACCCAAAGTGGGGTAGT
>JAFUBE010000089.1 GCA_017460365.1 Eggerthellaceae bacterium | reverse complement strand
TGTACGAGTCGGGAACGCCTTCAGGGTGGGCGGGCGGGCGCGGCACGACCGTGCCGGTGAAGCCCTCCCACCCCTCTTCGAGCGATTCGGAAAGCTCGGCTATGAAGCTCTCGAGGTCGGATGCCCGCGCGGCGTCCAGGTCCCGGGTGAAGCGCGTGGCGGCGTCACCATAGCGGAACTTGAGCGCCCCGCCGCCCTTTATCGCGCACGGGGGCAGCATCTGGGCGAGCACGGCGTCGCTGCCTATCACGACGACCACGACCGGCGTGCTCACAGACGGCCAGATTGTCTGTTTCCTGCCGCTCGGCGAAGACGCGCTCGCCACTACCGACAGCAAGGTGACGGCAGCCGGGCGCGAGACGCGCATCGTCTCCGTCGACGACAGACCACACTCGCAGCGCGAGGTGGCGGCGGCGCTCAGCAATGACTACGCAGTTGAATCCTTGCATCTTGCGCAATGGAGCTACGAGGTAATCGTGGCGCTTCCCGACGAGCTGGCTTCGTGGGAAGAAGGCGACGACGTTCCCGTTCGAATCACGACCAGGGAAGTGGCTCCGCTCGCATACCTGTTCAGCGGAGCGCAGTCGTAGCCATGGCAAATCGCGTACGCAATGTCCCGCAGGTCAGGCAGATGGAGGCCACCGACTATGGCGCCGCCTGCCTGACCAAGGTGCTCGCGCACTACGGGCGGTGGGTGCCGCTCGAGGAAATGCGCGCGGCATGCGGCGTGTCGCGCGACGGCAGCAAGGCGGTCAACATCTTGCGCGCGGCCCGCGCGCACGGCATGCGGGCCGACGGCTACACGTACGACCTGGAAGGCTTGCGGGCCCATGCGGAGCTTCCGTGCATCCGTTTCTGGAACTTCTGCCATTTCGTCGTGCTGACGGGCTTTTCGCCAAACGGAAAGTGGGCGTATATCAACGACCCCGCACGCGGGCAGGTGAAGGTGCCGATCGATGAATTCGACGAGGCGTTCACCGGCATCGCGCTCATCATGCATCCGGGCGAAGAGTTCACGCCTGCCGGCTCGCCGCCCTCTACGGTCGCTTTCGTAAAGGAACGCCTGCGCGGCATGTCGGCACCCATCGCGTTTGTGGCGTTGGCCTTGGGCGTGCTGTCGCTCATCGGCATCGTCAACACTTCGATGTCGCGGGTGTTCGCCGATGCGGTTCTCGGCAACCCGGGTGGCAACGGCCCGGCGCTTGCCATCCTCGTCGTCACGATGTCCGTCCTGGCGTTGCTGCAGTGCATCGTCTCGTTTGCCAACGCGGTGTACTTGCTGCGCATTCGCGGCAAGTTCGAAGCCGTGGCTGCGTCATCGTTTTTCTGGCATCTCCTGCATCTGCCGGTCGATTTCTACGCCCAACGCCACGTGGGCGACCTGCAGCAGCGCCAGGCGGCGAACGAATCCATCGCCATGACCGTGGTGCAGCAATTGGCGCCATCGGCCATGAACTGCGTTCTCATCGTGCTGTACTTGGTCGTCATGGTGCTGTACAGCGCTCCGCTGGCGCTAATCGGCGTGGCGACGGTCTTGCTGAACGCTTTTTTGGCCCGCCATATCTCGAAGAAGCGCGTGAACATCATGCGCCAGCAGGTGCGCGATTCGGGCCGGTTAAGTGCAGCCACCGTTTCCGGCATCGACATGATCGAGACCATCAAGGCGTCGGGTGCCGAGGAAGGCTACTTCGAGCGGTGGAGCGGCATGCAGGCGCTCGTGAGCAACGGCATGGTGCGTTTCGCGAAGCTGAACGCCTACTTGGGTGCCGTGCCGGGTTTGCTCGTGCAGTTGGCGAACGTGACCGTGCTCATGGTCGGCGCCGTGCTCATCATGGGCGGCCAGTTCACGGCGGGCATGCTTCTCGCGTTCCAGGGCTTCCTTTCTGCATTCATGGCGCCGGTCAACTCGCTTGTCAACCTGGGACAGACCATTCAGGAAACGCGCACGCAGATGGAACGCGTGCAGGACGTGATGAATTACAAGCCCGACGTTCAGGAGCCCGACACTGCAACAGCAGAGTCGTCTTCCGCTTCGCATTCGGCGCTCTACAAGTTGTCGGGTGCCATCGACGTGAAGGACCTGACATTTGGGTACTCGCGGCTCGAAAAGCCCACGATCGAAGGGCTGAACCTTCATGCCGAGCCGGGGCAATGGATTGCGCTCGTGGGCGGCTCGGGGTCGGGGAAATCGACCATCGCCAAGCTTATCAGCGGTTTGTACAAGCCATGGTCGGGCGAGATACGCTTCGATGGCAAGCTTGCCGACGATATTCCCCGCGAGCAGTTACGCGGCTCGGTTGCCGTGGTCGACCAGGACATCTTGATGTTTTCGGGCACGGTGACGGATAACGTGACCATGTGGGACGGGTCCATCGAGGATTTCGAGGTGGTCATGGCTTGCCGCGATGCGGATATCCATGACGAAATACTGTCGCGTGAAGGCGGATACC
>JAFUBE010000807.1 GCA_017460365.1 Eggerthellaceae bacterium | reverse complement strand
TCCGCACACCCTGCGCGCCGTTAGCGCTTGCGGATGGCAATGGCGGTGGTGCTGGCCACCAGGTTGGTCACGTTCTCGCGGGTTTCGAGCTCGTGGACGCGGTCGGCCAGGCGCCGCACACGGCGGTGCAGGTCGTCGATCTCCTGGTCGCGGTCGTGCAGGCGGCCTTGCAGGTCGAGGATGCGGATGACGCCGGCCAGGTTGATGCCCTCGTCGGTGAGCTCGTTGATGAGCGCGAGCCGCTCGATGTCGGCCTGCGAGTACATGCGCGTGTTGCCGCGCGTGCGCTGCGGTGTGACCAGGCCTTTCTGCTCGTAGCTGCGCAGGGTTTGCGGATGCATCCCCGCGAGCTCGGCCGCCACGCCTATCATGTAGAGTGGGCGGTTGCGGTCTGTCTCGTTCATCGTTCGCTTCCTTCCTGGTTCGCGTGACACGTCCCTTCAGACACGAAGTGTCATTTTTCGAGGATGGCATGCGGCAACGCGCGCGCCGCCCGAAAAATGACACTTCGTGTCTGACGGGAAGTGTCACGCACGGGCGGCCTAGCTTGCGGCCACGTAGGCTTCGAGGGCGCGGCGTTGGGCGTCGGTGAGCGCGGTCGGCACGGGGATGTCGAGCGCGATCTTCAGATCGCCTGCGCCGGTGCCCTTCACGCGCGGGGCGCCCTTGCCCTTCACGGAGAGCACGGCGCCGGGTTGCGTGCCGGCGGGCACCTTCACGCGGACGCGCGTACCATCGGGCGCAGGCACCACAATCGAGGTGCCGAGCGCCGCTTCCGCAAAGCTGACCTGGGCGGTTTCGAGCACGTCGGCGCCTTTGCGCGAGAACGCGGGGTGCGCGGCGATGCGCATCGTGATGACCAGATCGCCGCCGTTGGCGCCTTGCCCGCGGAAGCGCTGGCGGTCGCCGTCGTTCGCGCCGGCCGGCACCTTCACGTCGAGCGTGAGCTGATCGGTGCGGCCGGGGATGCGCAGGTTCACGCGCTTGGTCGTGCCGCTAAAAGCCTCGTCGAAGGTGAGTTCGAGCTCGGCGGTGGTTTCTTGCGGCTGCTGCGCGCGCTGCGTGCGGGCGTTCGGGCCGGCGAAGCTGAAGTCGTTCAGGTTGTCGAAGCTGAAGCCGCGGGCGCCGGTGCCGCCGGTGCCGCCGGTGCGGCTGGTGCGGCCGCCGACGCTACCGAAGTCCCAGTCGGTTCCCATGACGCCTTCGCCGCGAAGCACCTGGTCGAGGATGTCTTGCCAACTTCCGAAGTCGCTGAAGTTCACGCTGTAGCCGCCCGCGCCGCCGCCGTATGGGATTTGGCTGGCGTTCGCGGAGCCGTACTGGTCGTACAGCTGGCGCTTCTTCTCGTCGGACAGAACTTCGTAAGCCTCGTTGATCTCCTTGAATTTCTCTTCGTCGCCGCCCGCATCGGGGTGATTTTCGCGCGCGAGCTTGCGGAACGCTTTCTTGATCTCGTCGGCAGTGGCGCTTTTCGACACGCCGAGCGTCTTGTAGTCGTCGGGCTTGTTGGCCATGTCGCACCACCTTTCGTTCGTTGGTTGTCGCGGGCGTGACACTTCCCGTCAGACACGAAGTGTCATTTTCGCGGTGAGGCTCCCTGTGCCGCAAACTCCCCCGCGAAAATGACACTTCGTGTCTGACGGGAAGTGTCACACGCGGGGCAGGAAGGTTACGCTTCCTCGGGGTCTTCGGATTCCGGGCGCTTGGGGCCGCCTGTGGTTACCGTGACCATTGCGGGGCGGAGGACTTTCTTGCCCATCCTGTACCCTTTTTGGTACACCTCGTGGACGGTTTCGTCGTACGCTTCTTCGTCGGGGACGGTTGCCACCGCCTGCGCTTCGAGCGCGTCGTACGCTTCACCGGCCGGGTCGATTACGGTCAGACCGCTTTTCGTGAGCGCGTCGACGAGCTTGGTTTGGACCGCCTTCACGCCATCGAGCAGGCCCGTTTCGCCGTTTTCATCGGCGTAGGAGACCGTGCGCTCGAAATCGTCGAGCACCGGGATGAGATCCTCGACGAGCTTCTCGGTCGCGCGAAGCTTTTCCTCGGCGCGCTGCTCGGCCGTGCGGCGGCGGTAGGTGTCCCACTCGGCGTGCAGGCGCAGGTAGCGGTCTTGCCAGTCCTGCGCTTGCGCTTGCGCCTCGGCGAGCTGGTCGGCGGCTGACGCTTCCTCGACGATGGCTTCGGCCTCGGCGACAAGGTCGTCGGTATCCTC
>JAFUBE010000088.1 GCA_017460365.1 Eggerthellaceae bacterium | reverse complement strand
TCGCCCGAAAACCGAATGCGCCCACTGACGTGGGCAAATGAGGTTTGAAGGCGAAGCGCGCCGCCATGCGGAATCTGGGCCGGAATGATTTATTCATCATGACCCTAGCATCAAAACCAACCGCACATGGACGGACCGAGCCTGTTCCAACCGAGCACAAAAGCCCCGTTTCCCATTATCAGACAAACTGATAGCACAGCATAAATATGGGGGCCTACTAGCGCAAGGCACAATCGACACGCTTGTCATGATGATTGCGTCGTGCCTGTTCGCCTACGTTATCGACCTGCCGCTCGGTATCTGGTTCGCCGTTACGGCTCCGGGCGGCTTGCGCCCAAACCGCGCCGTGAACACCGTGCTCGGGTGGATCATCAGCATCGGTCGTTCCATCCCGTTCATCATCTTGCTCGTGGCCATCATCCCCTTCACGCGCTTGGTCGTGGGCACGTCTCTTGGCGTGCCGGGCGCCGTGGTGCCGCTGACGGTGGCCGCTGCGCCCTTCGTCGCACGCATCGTCGAGCAGAGCTTGGCCGAGGTCGACAAAGGCCTTATCGAGGCTGCTCACAGTTTTGGCGCCAGCAACTTCCAAATCGTGACGAAGGTGACGCTGAAAGAGTCGCTGCCCTCGCTCGTGCGCGGCGTCGCCATCACGTTCGTGAACCTGTTCGGGTACTCGGCCATGGCCGGCACGGTCGGCGCGGGCGGCCTGGGCGACATCGCCATCCGCTACGGTTACCAGCGTTTCCAAGGCGATGTCATGCTCGCGGCGGTCGTCCTATGCGTCGTGCTCGTGCAGGTATTCCAAAGCTTAGGCGATTGGCTCGCGCGCTTCATCGACAAGCGCGCCTAGCCGGCTTTCCCTCCGGTGGCCCCCACCGCACGGGCGCCGAATTCGCCAGTTCCCCTCGAAACCCGCCCACCTTCGCACGCGCCCGAGGGCGCTGCCTGCGCCGTGATCGTCTATAGGGGCCAACGCCTGGCGCCTCGGGTCGCCAAACCGGACTTGCGAGTAGATGAGCCCTCCAGTTCGGCGAAATCGGGGCTTTCACGCCGCCAAATCGGGGTTGTGAGTAGATTTCCCAGTTACTTTCTAAAGGTGGCGACGCGCTGACCAGGCACTTTCAAAAGCGCCTACTCACAGTCCCGTTTCGCCATCCTCGGAGCGGAGGCGGCCGCAGCCCGCCCTGCCCCGTCGTCAATCCTGCGCGGAAGCAGCGAAACCGCCGGAGTCGAAGGATCCCCACAGCTCCATTGCGGATGAACGGACAGAGCCACAAAATGCGGCGCACTATTCGTCAGCGGCCAAGCGTCGCACCCCATCTCGCCCGCCTCTCCCCGAAATACCGATCGCCTTTGCACTACCTGAGAAGATACGCACCCACCGTCTCTCAGATGGGCTATTATCGAGCCATCATCAGGCGGGCCCTGCCCCGCTGCCGCACGACCCGCGAGGAGGCGCGCCATGGCCAACCAGCCCAACTCGAAGCTCAAGCTGCTCTACCTGCTCGACATCCTGCGCGAGCGCACCGACGCCGAGCGCGGCCTGTCGACCCAGGAGATCATCGAAGCATTGGCAGAGCGCGGAATAGACGCGGCCCGCAAGTCGGTCTACCGCGACATCGAGGTCTTGCGCGAGGCGGGCTTCGACGTGGAGGTGCGCCGGGAGCCCTACGCCGTCTACGCGCTGCGCACCCGCGAGTTCGACATCGACGAGATGATCCTGCTCGCCGACGCCGTGCAGTCCTGCCCGTTTCTGACCGAGGAGATGACCGACGCGCTCATCGCGAAGATCGGCGCGCTCGCCTCGGCCGGCCAGCGCGACATGCTCGCCCGCCGCGTCGACGTGCCCTCCCGCGTGAAGATGCAGAACGAGAGCGTGTTTTCCAATCTCGACATGATCCAGTACGCCATGCGGATCAAGAGGAAGGTCCGCTTCCACTACTTCAAGTACGGCCCGCGCAAGGAGAAGGTGCTGCAGCTCGGGGGGCGCCACTACGAGTACGCGCCGATTCGCCTCGTCTACGACGGCGGCTACTACTACCTGCTCACCTACTCCGAGAAGTACGGCGACTGGGTGAACTACCGGGTCGACCGCATGCTCGACGTCGAGGTGACCGACGAGCCCTGGCCGCGCGACCGGCGCTACGAGAGCTACGACCCAAACGTGCAGCAGCCCTGGGCGTTCGGCGTGTTCAACGGCGAGCCCGTGAAGGTGACGCTCGCCGTCGAGCCGCGCGCGATGTCGCTCGTGATCGACAGGCTCGGCGTCGACGTCGACACCGTGGTCTCCCGCGACGGGAAGGTGCGCGTGTACGCCCGCGTGGTGCCCTCGTTCGACTTCTACGGCTGGCTCTTCCAAGCAAGCGACGTCGTCGAGCTCGAAGCCCCCAAGCGCGTCGTGCGGGAGTATCGCGAGCGCCTCGAGGCGGCGCTGGCCAGGTTCGGCGGCGAGTAGCGCAGCCGGGGCTGCGGCGAGCGCGAGCTAGCCCTCCAGGTTCGCGAGGACGCGGGCGATCGCGCGGAACCGGGCGGGATCGTGGGCGTGGCCGGCCTTACCAGCCCAGACCTGGAAAGCCGTCCATGCCATCGTCAGGTCACCGGGGTCGTCCCGGTCGATGAGGCTCGTCACGGGTGCGAAATCGTCTGCGGAAGGAGCAAAGGCGCTGGGTGTTGCGTCGGAGCCGACCGCTTGATCGACAAGCAGGACGATGCGCCCCTCCCGCGCTATGACAACGCAGCCGACACCGCAGTCCCTCTCGCCCATGCCCGCCATCAGGCGCCTGTAAGGCCCGCAGTCCGAAAAGGCTACCGTCGACAGCTCGAACCCCATCTCGCAGCCTACCACGCCCCACCTCCACGGGCCTGGACCGTCTGCCTCCGCGTCCCAGCTCTCGACGAGCGCGCTGGGGCGGCCGGAAAGCTTGTCGGCGACGTAGCGCCTGGCCATCCCCAGGGTCGACTTCAGCCCGCACCGAACCCTGGAAACGTAGAAGCTCCTCGCCAGCAGCTCCTCGCCGGAGGGCTCGATGGTGGCGAGCCCCCGCCCGTCCAGCAGCCAGCCGGTGTCCTGGGCGAAGCAAAGCCCATCCTGAAGGGGGTCGTCGGCGCGGTCCATGAAGCGGGCGTACTCTCCGACGAACGCCAGCCTGGCGCGTGGCGACCCGCCCATCCGGCCCTTCAGGGCCACGGCGTCTACCGAGAGCCCGTCTGAGTACCAGTCCAGGCAGAGCACGGCGTCCGCCACCGCGCCAACGCAGCCGAGGCCCCGAAACGCGATGTCGCGCACCGCCGGGTATTTGAATCGGGCGGGATCGCCCAGCGCCGCGCTTCCGCACGTCGCGAACACCGCGACGCCGCGTTGGAGGGCCACGTTCTTCAGCCCGAGAGCGGCACCGCTCACGTCGGGGGGCCACCGACCCCCGTCGACAAAGCCCATCGCAAGGAGGTCGAGCCCGTCCACCACCACGAGCGCCTCGCCTTTGGTGCGCCAGCCCCGCACGGCATCGCTGAGCGAGTCCAGGGTGGGAATCACCTCGCAGCTCACGGTGATGTCGAGCTTCGCCAGGCGGTCGGCGGCGTCGGCGACCCGTATCCGATCCTCTTCGGAGATGCGCCCGCGCCTGAGTTTCTGCAGAGGCACCCGCGCCTCCGGCGCAAGCAGGCGCAAGCCAATCCGGGTCGCGTTCTCCTGAGGGGCGAACACGAGGACCCGCGCCCTGGCTTTCGCCGCGTTGACGGCTACGTTCAAGGCGAGGGACGTCTTGCCCTCGCCCGGGCCGGCGACGGCAAGCACCAAGTCGCCTGACTCAATTCCGCCCAGCATGCGGTCTAGCTCGCTGAAACCGGTGCGAACGTCCCAGATCCTGTTCTTCAAGCTCGCCCGCTCGCCTACGAGCTCGAACGCATCCTGCACGCACGCGCCCACACCGACCAACCCGCCTCCTGCGCCTGCTGGTTTCTTGCCCTTGGCCGCCAAAGCGCCCTCCTTCGCCCCCGGCTTGATATGCTCCAGCTTAACGGATGAGCATCGAGCGTCTGGCCCATTAT
>JAFUBE010000806.1 GCA_017460365.1 Eggerthellaceae bacterium | reverse complement strand
TTAAATCCTCAAGCCGCACTCGTAGCCGTCCTTGGTGGCGGACATGACGTCGCCCTCCTCGACAGCGCTGCCGATGACGAGCACTTCGTCGCAGAACTTGCGAGCGGCGTCCTCGAGCGGGTTGTAGGGCTTGTAGCCGAGCGCGGAGATGACGAGCGCCGCGGGCAAGACCTCTTCTTCTCCGGCCTCGTTCGTGAACACGGCGCCCTCGTCGGTGACGGCCTTCGGCGGACAGCCCGGACGGGTTTTCACGCCGTACTGGTCCATGTAGCTCCGCTGGCACTGCGCGTTGATCGGGTCCATGTCGGTGAGCAGCATGGGGCGGCGCGCAACGACCGTCACGTCGTGGTTGATTTGCGCCACATGCGTCGCCGTCTCGCAGGCGACCTTGCCGCCGCCGAACACCACGATCGGACCCTCGACGGTGTAGTCGACGCGACCGAGCAGCACGTCCTCGGCAATGGCCACGTTGTCGCGGTCGAGGCCGGGGATGTCGGGCGTGTTGGGCTTGGCGCCGGTGGCGAGCACGACGGTGTCGGGTGCGACCTCGCGGATGAGGTCCTCGGTGACCTCGCAGTTCAGATGGATGGGCACGCCAAGGTTGGCGAGGCTCGTGCGCAGCGATGCCGCAAGCGTTGCAAGCTCGCCCTTGCCGATCGAGTAGGCCGCCGAGCGGTACTGGCCGCCGATATCCTCCTGGGCCTCGTAAACCTCGACCTTATGTCCGCGCTTGGCAGCGGTTTCGGCGGCGAAAAGCCCCGCCGGACCAGCACCTACGACCATGACCTTCTTCGGAGAGTCGACCTTGTCGAAGGAGTCCTTGAACTCGACTCCGACGCCGGGGTTCGCGACGCACGTAACCTCTTGATTGAAGAACAGCGGGAACTCGCAGCCCTGCAGGCAGCCCAGGCAGTAGCGGCTCGTGTCGAGCTCGCCAGCCTTCGCCTTGTTGGGAAGGTGCGGATCGCAAAGCGAGCCGCGGGCCATGCCGATGAAGTCGGCCTTGTCCATGCGCAGCAGCGTCTCGGCCATGCGCGGGTCGTTGATGCGGTTCGTGAGGATCACGGGGATGTTCACGAGCTTCTTGATCTGCTCGGACACTTCCATGTTCAGTGCGTGCGGTGCGTGCATGGGAGCGATGGCCTGCATGGGAGGGGCGCTCGCATACGAGCTGTTGGTCACGTGGATGCCGTCGAAGCCCATCTCCTCGAACCACAGCGCCAGCTCGTAGGTCTCGGCCTCGGTGCGGCCGCCCGGCGTGTACTCGATGCCCGACAGGCGCACGGTGATCGGAAAATCGGGGCCAACCTCGGCGCGCATGGCCTCGTAAACCTCTTTCACGATGCGCACGCGGTTCTCGAAGCATCCACCGTACTCGTCGACGCGCTTGTTGAAGTAGGGTGAGAGGAACTCGGAGAGCAGGTAGCCATGAGCGCAGTGCAGCTCGACGCCGTCGAAGCCCATTTCCTTCACCCGGCGCGCGGCCTGGCCGAAGTCCTTCACGACCTGGTGGATTTCATCAACGGTGATGGTGCGCGGAAACGCCATGCACACGGGGTCTACAATGGGCGTCGGCGCCACTACGTCATGGCACTCGGTGGCCACAGTGGTCGCCTGGCGGCCCGGATGGTAGATCTGGCAGAAGATCTTCGCGCCCAGCTCGTGGATGCGCGCCGTGAACTTCTGGTTCGCCTCGATGAGCTCGTCCTTGTAAGCACCGGGGATGCGCTCGTAGCCCTTGTCGTAGTGCTGCACCGTCTAAGCCTCGGTGATGATGAGACCCCAGCCGCCCTTGGCCTTCTCCTCGTGATATTTCATGTAGCGGTCGGTGAGCTCGCCTTCCTTGGTGCCGTAGTTCGTCACCATGGCCGGCACGACCAAGCGGTTCTTGATCTCGCAATTGCCGATCTTGTACGGCGAAAACACGGTGTCTAACATGAGCTTCCTCCTTGTCCTAAAACGAACCTGATAACGTGCAATTTCAGACGGGCTCCCTTGCCCGCTTCTGACCCAACTCGCCTACGGGACGAACACCGCTGTTTTCGACCCGAGCTCCACCATGCGCTTTGCAGCTTCTTCTGCGGGAAGTACCTCGATGACGTTTGCCAGGCAATGCAGCTCGCAGAGCGCTTTGCTTCCAGCAGTACGGCGCTCAGAGCACAGATCGCACAAGCGCGACGGCACGGGCACGTAATCGAACTCCCAAGCTCCGCCGAGCTTTTCGGGACCGATTTGTTGCACTTTGATGCCCCATTCGTCGAGGGGCAAGCCCTTCTCCTTGCGGCACGACACTTCGCACGAATGGCAACCCGTGCAGAAGCCGTAGTTGATGAGCATGACGTCTTGCATGGGTTCCACCTATCCTTCCAAACTCTCGGCGCGGCTGATCTTGCAGATGCCGTTCTTGTACGGAGCGCCGTAACCGGTCACGCCCACGCTCTCGAGCGGCATGAGATTGTTCACGTTGGCTTTCCACACGCCGAACAGGTTCGGAGCCTCGCCGTCTTCCTCGGGGAACCACCAGGCGTGCTCCATGTGAACGAGCTGCTCGGGCACCTGGTTGTTCACCTTCGCCTTCAGCACGCACGAGCCGAAGATGCCCTCGATGCGCACCCAGTCGCCATCGTGGATGCCATTCGCGGCAGCCGTTGCGGGATTGATCGTGACCATGGGGTCATGGTTGATGGCGCGCAAGCTGGGAATCTGGCGATGCTCGAAATGGAACATCGTGATGTTGCGTCCGCCGGTG
>JAFUBE010000805.1 GCA_017460365.1 Eggerthellaceae bacterium | reverse complement strand
TGCGGTGGCGCCGGGCCGGTTCGGCGGAGCGCGCAAGTCAGGCTTGATAACTGCTGTTTGCGCGTCATGGTAAGCTAATGCGTGAAGGAGGCGAATGCGGTGGCTGGCATCAGCGATGAGGATATCCAGAAAGTTCGCGAAGCGAGTGACCTGGTGGCGCTTTTCGGCGAGCGCGTTCCCGTGCGCCAGCGCGGACGCGATTTCTGGTGCTGCTGCCCCTTCCACAACGAGAAGACACCATCGTGCAAAATAGACCCGTCGACGCAGTTGTGGCACTGCTTCGGGTGCGGCGAAGGCGGCGACGTGTTCGGCTTCGTGATGAAGATCGACGATGTGAGCTTTCCCGATGCGGTGCGCATGTTGGCTGACCGCGCTCACATCGACATAAAGGAAGCGGGCGGACGCGGCGTCTCCAACAGCCGAAAAGCGCGCTTGCGCGAGGTGTGCGCGACGACGCGCGATTTCTACCATTCCCAGCTCATGCGCGGAAAATCGAGCGAAGCGGCGGCGGCGCGCGAATACCTTGGAGGGCGCGATTTGGGGGGCGCCGTCCCCAAGAAGTGGCAACTCGGTTTCGCACCGGGGCGCATGTCGCTCGTAAGGCACCTTTCATCCGCCGGGTTCAATGCTGAAGAGATGATCGCCGCAAACGTTGCCCTTTCCGGCGACGGGGGGAAGCTTCGCGACAGGTTCTTCAATCGCGTTATGTTTCCCATCAACGACCCGCAAGGCGAATGCATCGCGTTCGGCGGTCGCGTCATCGGAAGCGGAGAGCCGAAATACCTCAACTCACAGGAAACGCCCCTGTTCCATAAGTCGAATGTGCTCTACGGACTCGACAAGGCGAAAAGCGCCCTTACGAGCACCGGCATCGCCATCATTGTGGAAGGCTATACCGACGTCATCGCTCTTCATGAGTCGGGAATCGAAAATGCGGTCGCAACGCTCGGAACGGCGCTCACGCTTCAGCATATCAGGCTCATATCGCGGTACGCTTCGAAACGGATCGTGTACCTGTTCGACGGAGATGCGGCCGGACAGCGAGCCGCCGACAGGGCGCTCGAGTTCATCGACAACAGCATGACACCGGAGGCAGGCAAGACGCGCATCGAACTGTGCGCGGTAACTTTGCCGGACGACCTCGATCCCGCCGACTTCGTTGCCCAGCGCGGAGGCGATGCGCTTCGCGCCTTGGTAAACGATGCGAAGCCGCTGCTCTCTTATGGAATCGAGCGCAGGCTCGCGCGATACGACCTCAGCAGCGCGGAAGGACGCACAAGGGCGCTTTCCGACGCGCTCTCGGTGCTTGCGCCTATCAAGACCTCGCTGCTCGCGACAGACTACGCCGTGCAGTTATCCGGTCGTCTCCAGATGCGAGAGCAGGATGTGGTCGATGCCCTTGCGCTCGTCTCGCCGCCTCGAAAGTACGACAACGACGAGCAAGCCGAACGGCAGACTCGGCGCACTTCGCACATCACGCTTTCCGAGAGTGAAAAGAGCCGTAGAAAGTTCGAGCGGCGGCTTGTCAGCCTGCTGGCCCAGAACCCGCATATGGCGCTCGAACATGCCGACGCTCTCGCACAGACGCAATGGCACGATCAGGCTAACGAGAAGCTCGCAGGCATTGTGCTCGATACGCTCGAGAAAAAGCCAGACGCCACTGCAGCGCAGATCGTTGCTGCGGCTTCGGAAATCGCACCGCGCGCCGCCGGTGCCCTCACATCCACATCGTTCAGCGAAAACGAGAACCCCCAGCACGCCATATCGTTTCTGGTGGAAGAACTCGAAATCGGCGACATCGAAAGCACGCTCGCATCGATGAACTCCCAGCTGAAATCCGATCCTTCGCTCACGCCTGAAGATCGCGAACTCATATTCACCGCAATGGTCGACCTGCAGAAAACCGTAAACGCGAAGCGCGCCGCCCACAAAATGTCTTTCTAAAATCAAGCGGTCATCCGCCCGACTCGACTCGGCGCTACTGCCCCGCTTGCCGCCGGACCCAAACCGGGGCACCCGCGCAGCCGCGCGAAACTACCCCACTTACTGCCAGACCCAAAGTGGGGTAGTTTC
>JAFUBE010000804.1 GCA_017460365.1 Eggerthellaceae bacterium | reverse complement strand
GCACAAGATGACGTCCTGTTGGGGCAGATGCGCACGGGTTATCCTGACGACGTCGACGAGACGCGGGTGGAGAAGCGGCTCGCCGCCCATTAGCGCAACGGAACCGAAATAGCCCTCGATGCCGCTGATGGACGCGAGCCGTTGCAGGTCGTGCTCGTATGCTTTCACGTCAAGAAAGGACTCTTCCGCCAGCGGTGCGAAGTGCAGGCACCCCGCGCACCGCAGGTTGCAATGGTCGCACACCTGCACGTCAAGCTTGGGCTTCGCCGCCATCCGGGCCATGCGCTCGGCGAAACCGACCGCGTAAGGCGCCCGCGCAGTGGTCGCAGCTACCATGTCCTCAGGCTAGCAGACATACGTCCATGCGGTGTCGTCGCCGCAGCTAGGGCTGCTCCACCCGCCGCCGGAAATGCTCTCGAGCTGCGCGTCCGTGAGCTCGTAGCCCTCGTCCTTGGCGAGTTCGATCAGCTCCTCAGGCGTCTTGCAGGCGATGATCTTTTCCTTCTGCTCCGTGGTCAAGTCCTCGAATTTCATAAGCGCCTCCTCATGCAAATATCCTACTCGCTCGATAGATTGTACATTCAAACGGCCGACCTCGCCCCCTGTTACGATGCCTCCCGCAAGGTTACTCTAAGCACGCGGGAACGAAACCGCCCTGGAAAGAGCCTGAGGTTTCCCTTGAAGCTATATCGATGCGCCGAGCTCGTAAGCTCGCTCGGGGTAGCCGGAACGCGCGGTCATGCCCGGCGTGCCGCAACCGCCCCCGAGAACGCGGCCGCAATCGCGCAGGTTCAGGTAGCGCACGAGCGTGTCGTAATGCGCCTCAAGCGCGTCGAAGGTCCAATCATCGGAGTTCCACGCCACAGCCAGCAGCGCCGATTTCAACCGCTTGCCCGAAATGCGGGGGTTCGCCGAGCAAAAGCGGTCTACGACGGTTTTCAACTGGGCGGTCATGCCGTAATAGTACAGGGGCGTGGCAAATACGAGCATGTCGGCAGACAAGATGCGCTCGCGCAATTCGTCGAAATCGTCCGCGAGCGCACACGGCCCGCCGTATCCGCATGCCACGCAACCCGTGCACGGCGCGATGTCGAGTGCGGCGACGTCGGCGATTTCGACGGAATGCCCCGCTTCGCGCGCCCCGCGTGCGAACTCGTTCGCCAGCATCGCCGTGGAACCGCCCGCATTGGGGCTTCCCTGCAAGACGAGCACGTTCATCGGCCCTCCCCTTTCAAGTATTTCGCGTTGGCCAGCCACACGTGCTCCTTGCCCGCATCGACCGGTTTGTTCTGCGCCATCACGCCCACGATGGCGTGAGGAACGTAAGGCTCTTCCAGGTAGGCGACTTCGTCTTCGGACAGCGCAAGGTCAACCGCGGCGACCGCGCCGTCGACATGATGCGGCTTGGTCGCGCCGACGACCGGCGACGACACCTTCGTCAAAAGCCATGCAAGCGAGACTTCGGTCATCGACACGCCATGCGCATCCGCCACTTCCGCAACGCGTTCTATCACGAGCGAATCGGCATCGGCGGTGGCATCGTACTTGAACTTGGCGTACGAATCTTCCTCGAGCCGCTTGCTCGTCTCCCCCGCCCGCCGCGACAGCCGACCGCTCGCGAGCGCGCTGTAGGGGGTGAGCGCGATTCCCTCTTCGGCGCAGCAGGGCGCCAGTTCGCGCTCGTCCTCGCGGAAGATCAGGTTCATGTGGTTTTGCACGCTCACGAATTTGGAGAACCCTTCGCGCTCGGCGATCGCGTTCGCCTTCACGAGCTGCCAGGCGTAGACGTTCGCGATGCCGATGTAGCGCGCCTTGCCGGCCGCGACGACCTGCGCAAGCCCCTCCATCACGTC
>JAFUBE010000803.1 GCA_017460365.1 Eggerthellaceae bacterium | reverse complement strand
GGCCGACTCCGTAGGGGCGGCACTCGTGCCGCCCGCGGCGCGCCAGCGCCGAATCTCCCGCGAATGCGACAGGCCCGTCTGACGGGAAGCGGCGCAGCCGGGATGATGCCTGGAGGCACGATTATGCACGAACTGGGAATAGTGTTTCACATGGTCGACCTGCTCGAAGAGGTGGCGGCCGAACAAAAGCTCACGCGCATCAGCAAAGTCGTGGTCGATTTGGGAGAGGTGTCGGGCGTGGTCACCGAGGTCTTCGACGACGCCTGGACCTGGGCTTCCAACCGCAGCGACGTTCTGCGCGGGGCCGAACTCGAGGTACACCAGATAGACGCGGTCACCATCTGCAACGACTGCGGCAAGGTGTACGGCACCGTGGAACACGGGCGAACCTGCCCGCATTGCGCAAGCGGCAACACCGAGCTTTTGCGCGGCAGGGAAATGGAAATACGAGAAATAGAGGCATGTTAATGAAGGTTTTTCACGACACGCGCGCGCCCGAATACCGCGCGCCTTTCGGAGCTGTGGCTGCGAAGACGCCGGTCACGCTTGCAATCGACGTCGAAGACGCAGCTGACGCGAGCGTAGCTGTGCGAACGTGGACCGAGAGCGCGGGCGAGGAACTGCACGACATGTGCGCACCGAAAGGCGGCTCGACGCGCTTCACCGCAACGATCACGCCTGATGCGCCGGGAATCTTATGGTACCACTTCGTCATCACGAAAGCCGACGGAAGGGTCGTGCGGTACGGCGCGCAAGACGGGCGCACAGGCGGCGAAGGCCAGCTGCGCGATTGGGAGCCGCCGAGCTTCCAGCTTTCGGTGTACGACCCCGAAGGCGATCTCGCCGCGGCTGACGAGACGTTCAACAACACGGGCTTCGCGGACTTCGCCGACGCTACCACCAGGTACGTTCGCAACGAAACGAGCGCTTACGCGTTCGCCGAAGCCGTGCTGGCGCTTCGCGAGAGCTACCCCGCCGCCGCATGGCCGCGCGTGTTCGAGCTGCTCGAAACGCAGGATAAGGAACTGTTTTTCAAAACGCTGAGCGGATACGCCGGCGACCTGGAAGCGGCCGACATCGAGCGCGATCTCGACGACGGGCAACGTGGCGTCGCGAAGGGGCGCCTGTGGTGCGCAAGCCTCATCCGTGCGCTCATGCCACACGGTCCCATGCAGGCGGAAGGTTCCGACAGCGGCCACGATCCGTACCGGCCCATCGCGGCCGCGTGGGATGGCGTGACCGCCGACTGCTCGGACATCGTGGGCAACGCCGGCGACCTCAAGCGCACGCTCGGCGTGTTCGCGGGCAGCTACGAGTGCTTCGCCGTGAACGACGACGTGTTCGGCTTCTGGAGCCGCAGCGACTCGGGCGAAGCCGCTTGCACGCTCGTGAACAGCTCGCTTGCGCACGCCTACGACGTGCTCGTGCCCATGGCATGCGAATCGGTATCCGAGGTCATCGGCGGGTACGGCCTGCCGGTCGTTGCGGCCCGCGATGCGCGCGAGCTGCCGCGCGTCCCCGGCGATGCCGAACGTTTCGCAAGCGTGCACTTGAACCAGCTCGGTTCGGCGATCGCGTTCTTCCACGCGAACGAGCGGCTCGCACGACCGATGGAGCCGGGCCTCGGCGTGCTCGCGCACATAACGAGCATCCCCGGCGACGGCAAAGGCGCACCTGGCACGCTCGGCGCACCTGCGCGCGCATTCGTCGACTGGCTCGCCGGCGCCGGCGTGAAATACTGGCAAGTGCTTCCCGTGAACCCCACGGACAACCACGGAAGCCCCTATGCGGGCATCAGCGCGTTCGCGGGCAACACGCGCCTAATCGAGGGCGGGCCGCTCGAAGTCGCGGACCTGAAAGCGCCACGCGCGAAACGGGCTTACGAGCAGTTCTGCGAACGCGAGCGCGATTGGCTCGAACCGTATGCTGCCTTCATGGCCATACGCGACAAGCTGGGCGCCCGAAAACCCTGGCAGAAGTGGCCGAAGAAATACCGCACGTTCGACCCAGCGGCCATCGAAGCCGATTCCGATCTGCGCGAGCGCGCCGAACAATGGCGGCGCGCGCAATTCCTGTTCGAACAGCAGTGGGAACAGCTGAAAGAATACGCAAACGAGCGCGGCATGAAGATCATCGGCGACATGCCCATTTACGTGAGCGCGGACAGCTCGGACGTCTGGGCGCATCCGGAGATCTTCCAACTCGACGCGAAGGGCGCCGCTGGCGCCATCGCGGGTTGCCCGCCCGATGCTTTCTCGGTTGACGGGCAGATCTGGGGCAACCCACTGTACGACTGGGACGCCCTGCGCGCGAACGGATACGACTGGTGGCTGCGTCGCCTGGCACGCGCGTTCGAGCTGTACGACGTGGTGCGTCTCGACCACTTCATCGGGTTCTCGCGCTATTACGCAATTGAGGCGGGCAGACCTGCAACCGAAGGCCGCTATTTCGCAGGGCCGGGATTCGATTTGTTCCAGACCGCACGCGAAAAGCTCGGCCCGCTGCCGATCATCGCCGAGGACCTGGGGCATATCACGCCTGCCGTGCGCGCCCTCGGCGCCGCATGCGGCTTTCCCGGCATGGACATCGTGCAGTTCGTCGACGGCGGCGACCCGCTTTCATGGTACGCCCCGCGCCCCGAGAAGGTGGCCTTCACAGGCACGCACGACAACCAGACCCTCGAGGGTTACTGCGAAGCACGCTACCCAGGCCTCGACGCTCGCGATGCCGCTGACAGGCTTCTGGAAGCGGTCGCAACCTGCGACGCCGACGTGCGCATCATGCCTCTGCAAGACATCCTGGGCCTCGATGACAGCGCGCGCATGAACACGCCCGGCACCGCAAAAGGCAACTGGACCTGGCAAGCTGACGCAGCCGACGTGAAAGCAGCCAGCAAGCGCCTGCGAAAGCTCGCGCACCTGAAGTAAGAACGGCGTGCCACTTCACGTCAGACACGATCTGTCACACTTGCGGTGGGGTCTGGCGCACCAGAAAACAGCGACGCCGCTGGCGCG
>JAFUBE010000802.1 GCA_017460365.1 Eggerthellaceae bacterium | reverse complement strand
CTGGCGGGGGGCAGCCCGCGCCGATGCCGCTCGGGCCTGGCGGGGGCTTACGACGCCTCGAGCTTCGCTTTGAAAGCGAGGCTTCGGGGTGTTTCCATGTCGTCGAACTGGATTTCGTAGGCGTTGCGGTCGGGGTCGATGCCGACTATGGTGCCGGCGCCGAACACGATGTGGTTCACGCGGTTTCCCACCTGAAATGCGGGACCTGTTTCAGCCTGGTCGAGTTGGGCGTCGCGTGCGCGGATGTAGGCGCGTGCGTCTTTCACGAGCGAATCTTCGAGCGGCGTTTCGAAATCGACGAGGTCGGGGTCGATGTCGAACACGAAGCGGCTCGGGTAGCGTGGCATGCCGTCGTGGGCCGTTCCGTCGGCGCACGTGAGGAACAGCCCCTTCTCGGCGCGGGTGAAAGCCACGAACGCGAGACGCCGCTCTTCCTCCATGGCCTCGGTGGTGCGCGTTTTCCGCGACGGCATGACGCCTTCGTTGAGCGAGCAGATGAACACGTAAGGAAACTCGAGGCCCTTGGCTGCATGGATGGTCATGAGCTTCACCTTGTCGGCCGAAAGCCCTTTGTCGAGGTTGGTCATCTGCGAAGCGTGCGCGAGGAAGTTGTCGGGTGTGGCCTCTTCGCCGCAGGTCGTCTCGTATTCGTACACGGCTTGGCGCAGTTCGGCCAGGTTGTCGAGGCGCTCTTGCGAACCTTCGGTACGAAGCGCCTGCTCTAAGCCCGATTTGTCGAGCAGGTCGGCGAGCAGCTCCGATGCGGGGCGCTTCTCGGCCTCGGCGGAATATCGCTCGACTAATTCCACGAACTCGTGCGCTTGCGTGCCGCTGAACAGGGCGTTTTCGAGATTGTCGCAAAGCGCCTGATAGAGCGAGACCCCGTTTCCTTCGGCATAGGTGCGCAAGAACTTCATGCGGCGCTTGCCCAGGTTGCGCTTCGGCACGTTGGCGATGCGCTCGAACGACAAGTCGTCGCGGAAGATCACCATGCGCAAGTACGACAGGGCGTCTTTCACCTCTTTGCGGTCGAAGAACTGCACACCCGAGTAGATCGTGTAGGGAACTTGCGCTTTCACGAGCGCTTCTTCGACCGAGCGCGATGCGAAATGCGCACGGTACAGTACGCACATGTCGCGGTAGGAAACGTCCCGAGCGCGCAGATTCTCGATTTGCTGCACGATCCACGCCGCTTCACTCGACGAACTCGTGGCGTGGAAGCAGCGCACTTTCTCGCCGCCCTTAGAAAGCGCGACGAGGTTCTTCGGAATGCGATGCTTGTTGGCGCTGATGAGCGAATTGGCCACCATGGTGATCTGCGGTGTGGAGCGGTAGTTGTCGTTCATCATGACGGTGCGCGTGCCGCTGAAGCGCTGGTCGAAGTCGAGCAGGTACTTTACGTTGGCGCCGCGCCAGGTGTAGATGGTCTGATCGGGGTCGCCGACGACGAACAAGTTGCCGTGGTAGTCGGCCAGCGCTTCCATGAGCTCGTGCTGCAAGCCGTCTATGTCTTGGAACTCGTCGACCATGATGTACTCGAGCCGCTTCTGCCATTTCTCGCGGATGTCGTCGCGGCGGTGGAAGATTTCCAGCGTGAAGACGATGAGGTCGTTGTAATCGAGCCCGAAGCACTTCTTCTGCTGGTAGAGGTACCCGTAGAACAGGATGTCGTCGACCGATTCGGCGAGGTCGTATTTCAGCTTCAAGGCGTCGGGCGACAAATCGATAAGGTCGAGGTAGTAGTTCTTCTCGGTGAGCGTCTTGCGGATCTCGAACATATCGCGCGCCCGCGCGTACGTGTAGTCGCGCAGCGTGAGCCCGCGTTCCTCGTAAATGATGGCCAGCATGGCGTCGATGTCGGAGTTGTCGAGCACCAGGAAGCTCTTCGGGAACGACACGGCTGACGCGTCCTCCTGCAGCACCGACACGCAGAATCCGTGGAATGTGTTCACGTATCCCGTGTCAGAATCGCCGGTAAGCCGTCGTATGCGCTGACGCATCTCGTTGGCGGCCTTGTTCGTGAACGTGACGCACAGAATGTTGCCCGGCATGATGCCCAGGTCGTTCACCAAGTACGCGAACCGCCGCGAAAGCGCCCGCGTCTTCCCCGAGCCCGCACCCGCAATCACGCGCACCGGCCCCTCGGTCGCCGTAACCGCCTCGACCTGCGCCTCGTTCAATCCCTCTAAAGCCGTGAAATCATCCATAGTACGTATGTTCGTTCATTCTTTCCGACAAGTCAACTGCGATTGTATGAAGGTGTGACAGCGGTGCCCTGACCCCTCTGTCACGCCAATGCGTGCCTAAACGTGCCAATCCATGTCAGGCAACATGTCGGGAGTAGCGGATCGGTATAATTATGATGTCTTCAATCAACGATGAAGGAGGCTTCTCATGAGGGGGAAACTAGCGCTTTCCATTGTCACGGCGATCTGCGTTTTGTGCCTAGCGCTTGTAGGCTGCGGTGGGGGATCGGCCTCGTCGAGCGCGGCGAGCAGCTCGGCGGCTTCGTCGGCCGCGGCGAGCACGTCGAGCTCGTCGGCTGCGCAGGCGTCCTCGAGCGCGTCTTCCTCGAGCGACAACCATGACGGCTACTTCGTGGGCAGGTGGGATCTCTACGAGAGCGATGAGGCGACCCACGAGCAAGTCGTGCAGACGATGGAACAGTACGCCAACGACGCCGAGACGCATGCGAAGATGAACGAGGCGTACGGCCGCGATGCCGACGACGAGATCGAGTTCTGCGCTCGCTTCGCCGCCGACGGAACCGGCGAGATGGACGCCGGGCTCGAAGTCGTGCCCTTCACCTGGGAGGCGACCAACGAGGGCGCGGTGACGTTCACGAGCTTCAACGGCAAGGAATCGGCCATCCACGTCCCCGTGACCGATGGCAAGTTCACGCTGAACGGCGACACGTACGCCAAGGCGAGTTAGGCGGGCGGTCATGGGGTTGTTCGGCAAGGACAAGAAACTGTGCCTCGCGTGTGGCCAGAAGACGGGGTTCATGCGAGCCGGGTTGGAAATCGAGGGCGGTTGGCTGTGCAGCGACTGCAAGGAGAAGCTGTCTCCCTATGTCGAGCAGGTGCCCATCCACCCCTTCGGAACGAATCATCCCGTGACGCCCTTCACGATCGAGGGGTACCGGGCGCACCTCGCCTGGCGCGAGGAATGCAAGGCGCTCGACGCCGTGTTCGTGCCGGAGGAGCGTTATGACGACCCGACGAACGGCGAGCCGCTCTTCGAGGTCGACCGCACCCATGGCCTCTTCCGCGTGTTGCGTGCCAGCGGGGCGCATGCCGACGTGATGCGCCTGACCGACCTGCGCGACACGCACGCTGTCGTAGTCCAATACCTTGATGACGAACGCGATGGCGACGGCACGGCCGTCACGCGCAGGCATTACTACTATTTCAACATGAGGATCGGCGCGGACCTGCCGCTCATGCAGCGCGCCGAGTTCGTCGCATGCGCCTGGTACGTCTACGGTGGCCAGGACACGAGGAAGCTTCCCGGCGGGTACGGGCCCGAGGGGCAGACCACCATGAAGGAGCACGATAAACGCGAGTACGAGTGGCGCCTTGCCGAGTGTCAGAAGCTGGCCCTGGCATTCACCGGACAAGCCGGCCCGCCCGAGCTGCGCGTGACGGAAGAGCTGCCCTCCCAATGCCGCCCCTACCGAGCCGGCGCCATGCCGAGGGTGAACAAGTTCGGCCCCGAGATCAGGTGAGGCGGTTTCAGGTGCCTGAGCCGGCTAACGTGCTCTTGTTGCAAGCGCGATGGCCAAAACACCGACGAGGGCGGCTGTCATTACGGTGCTGACGACGAGACCTTTGCGGACGGGAGGCGTCGAGAACTTCGGAATCGAATCGAAATCGACCGAGGCGACGGCTTTCTCAAGTTCGTCGGTCGACGCGTAACCGCTTCCAGAGCCGGGGCTGTCGGAGAGCAGGTGTTGGGCGAACGGAAAGCACGCAACGCATGTCGGTGCGTCTTCTAGCATGTCATCATGCCAGGTCATGCGCTCGAGCCGCAAGTCGTCGAGGGGAATATCGAGCGCCTCGGTCATTTCGTCGGGAGTGAAGGTGAGCGCGAACGTTCCCGCGTGATCGGGCGAGAGCTTGGGGCCGTACGCGACCGACAGGTTTCCCTCGACCCATAGCCGTGCGTCGAGTGGGCGCAGGGCGGCATTCGCGAGCTTTGCATCGAATGCCACTGCGCGCTCGCCGCGTGTGTCCGAGAGGTCGACCACGACGCGTCCATCGGCAGAGGTCGTGATTACGGCGCCCGGGGCAGACGGCCCGCGCAGCCCGTTCGCGCGGTCGTAGCTCACCGTGTCGCTCAGGTAGTCGGCGATCACCCAGCTGAGGAGCCCCGTTTCCTGGTTCTCGGCAATCAGGTAGAGCTCGGCGCGCGAGCCCCAGAACGTGCTCGCGTGCACGCGGAACAGGCTAACGATCGCATAGTGTTCTTCGCTGCCGTCCTCGAACACGCGGGAACGCGCCAGCTTGAAGCCATCGGGCAGGAGCGCCTGGGCGCGCTCGTGGTCTGCGATTCGGTAGAACAGGAACATCGCGTACGGCTCCACGACGAAGCCCATGTAGGGTGTCTTGCTCGACGCTCCTTCGAGCATGCGCCGCTGCAGCGAGAGCGGCAGCATTGCGAACAGCGGCTGGAAGAAATGGACGGCTCCTACGGTCATGGGGTCGACCAGTTTCTCGGAGCCATGCAGGAAGCGGTTCTTCATTGCAATCCTATCGGTCGTCGTTTTCGCCGATGGTAACGTGATAGGTGTCGCGCCACGCGCACGTGCGCGCATTGCCAGTCCCGCGTTGCCGATTCGATTCAATCGCGTGGATTTCGAAACCACATGGATGAATATGAACACTTCGTGATATTGCTTGAAATATCGGTATGAGTGTTAGAATCGTCGGCGAACGGCAAGTAGAAAGGAGGAAGACATGTTGTTCAGCAAGAAACTCAAGGAGATGACAGCTGCGTTCGTCGATCG
>JAFUBE010000801.1 GCA_017460365.1 Eggerthellaceae bacterium | reverse complement strand
CTACGGGTTGCCCGAACCTTACAAGAGACCCCGTAGGGGCGGCACTCGTGCCGCCCGCGGCGCGCAAGCGCCGAACTTGGCCCGCATTTGCGGGGCTGTATCACAAGCCGTGTGATCCGCGGGTCAAGTAATCCCCGTAGGGACGCCTTTCAAGTCGTCCGCGGAGCACGTGAGGCACGCGGGCGGAGCGAGTGCCGGCACAGATCGCCTGCCATGTTCGCCAAAGCCGGATATCGGCTCGTGCTGGACTTTTGATACAGCCTCGTATCCGGCGCTCGCTGGTTAGTCGGTGAAGTATTTCACGCCACCGTCGAAGATCGGCTGGTAGTTCGCGTCGGGGATGTTCTGGTACAGGCCCATGCCGGAGCGCTCGCTGTGCCCCATCTTGCCGAAGACGCGTCCATCCGGGCTCGTGATGCCCTCGATCGCGAGCATCGACCCGTTCGGGTTCACATCGAGGCTCATGTTCGGCATGCCGTTCCCGTCGACGTACTGCGTGGCGATCTGCCCGGCGGCTTTCATCTCCGCAAGCAGCTCGTCGTTCGCCACGAAGCGGCCTTCGCCGTGGCTGATGGCAACCGTGTGGATATCGCCGAGCTCGCACTGCGAAAGCCAGGGCGAGGCCGCCGAAGACACGCGCGTGTGCACGATGCGGCTCTGGTGGCGTCCGATGTTGTTGAACGTGAGCGTCGGGCACGTATCGTCCATCGGGCGGATGTCGCCGAACGGCACGAGGCCGAGTTTCACGAGAGCCTGGAATCCGTTGCAGATGCCGAGCATGAGCCCGTCGCGGTTCTGAAGCAGGTCGCGAACGGCTTCGGTCACCGCGGGCGCACGGAAGAAAGCCGTGATGAACTTGGCCGATCCGTCGGGCTCGTCGCCGCCGGAGAAGCCGCCGGGAATGAACACGATGTTCGACTTGCCGATTGCTTCCACGAGCGCTTCGGTGCTGTCGGCCACTGCCCTTGGAGTGAGGTTGTTCACCACGAGCACGCGGGAGTCGGCGCCGGCGCGCCGGAATGCGCGCGCGGAATCGAATTCGCAGTTGTTGCCCGGGAACACGGGGATGACCACTTTCGGCTTTGCCCCGAGGATGGCGGGTGCCGCCTTCTCGGGCCGCGGGCCGTCGTACGTGATGGTTTCGACCTGCTCGCCTTCGCTGCGGTACGGGAACACGCTTTCGAGCGCCGATTCCCACGCCTCTTGCAGCTCGGAAAGCTCGATGGTTTCGTCTTTTGCGACGAGCTGGTACGCTTCGGTCGTCGTGCCGATGAGCTTCACGTTGAGGTTGTCGCTTTCGGCGGGCATATCGACGTCGTCGGCGAGCTCAACGACGAACGAGCCATAAGCGGGAACGAACCATGTGGAGGTATCCATCGCTCCGTCGACAGAAAGGCCGATCTGATTGCCCACGCACATCTTGAAGATGGCTTCGGCATCGCACCCGTAGCCGGGCGTGGCAACCGCGAGCGCCTCGTTCGCCTCGATGAGTTCCTCGACGAGGTCGAGCGCTTCGAGAAGACCGCCTTTCTCAGGCGTGAGCCCATCGCGTTCGTAGAACGGGTGGATGCAGACGACCCGATGGCCGGCGCCTTTGAACTCGGGCGACATCACGTGGTCGATCGAACCGGCTGCCACCGCGAAGCTCACGAGCGTGGGTGGCACGTCGAGGTCTTCGAAGCTGCCCGACATCGAGTCTTTGCCGCCGATGGCTCCGACCTGTAAATCGAGCTGCGCCATGAACGCGCCGAGCACGGCTGCCATGGGCTTGCCCCAGCGCTCGGGGCTCGTGCGCAACCGCTCGAAGTATTCCTGCAAGGTGAGGTAAGCGCGCTTGCGCGAGAAGCCTGCGGCGACAAGCTTGGCGATCGACTCCACGACCGACAGGTATGCGCCGGCAAACGGGTTCGCTTCCATGATGTACGGATTGAAACCCCAGGTCATAGCCGTGCACGTGGTGGTCTCGTTGTTCACGGGCAGCTTGGCGACCATGGCCATGGAGGGCGTGAGCTGCGTCTTGCCGCCGAACGGCATGAGCACGGTGCCTGCGCCGATGGTGGAATCGAACCGCTCGGAAAGGCCCTTGTTCGACGCCACGTTCAAATCGGTGAGGACCTCGCGCATCGCGTCGGCGAGAGAGCCGTTCTGGATGCCATGCTTCGCCACATAAGGCTCAGCTGCGACGATGTGGACGTCTTGGTGCTTGGCGGCGCCGTTGCTTGAGAGAAACGCGCGGCTGACGTCGACGATTGCATCTCCGTTCCACGTCATGCGCACGCGCGGCTCTTCGGTCACGGTGGCCACCGGCGTGGCCTCGAGGTTTTCCTCGTAGGCAAGCTCGAGGAATCGCTCGACGTCTTCGGGCGCGAGGTCGACGGCCATCCGCTCCTGCGACTCGGAAATCGCGAGCTCGGTGCCGTCGAGGCCGTCGTATTTCTTGGGAACCTTGTTCAGGTCGATTTGCAAGCCGTCGGCCAACTCGCCGATCGCGACCGATACGCCGCCTGCGCCGAAGTCGTTGCAGCGCTTGATCATCTGGCATGCCTCGGTGTTGCGGAACAGGCGCTGAATCTTGCGCTCGACAGGGGGGTTGCCCTTTTGAACCTCGGCGCCGCACGACTCGAGGCTTTCCACCTTGTGCGCCTTCGAGGAACCCGTGGCGCCGCCGATGCCGTCGCGCCCCGTGCGTCCGCCGAGCAGCACGACCACGTCGCCCGCCGCAGGTGTTTCGCGGCGCACGTGATGGGCGGGCGTGGCGCCGACGACTGCGCCGATTTCCATGCGCTTGGCGACGTAGCCGGGGTGGTACAACTCGTTCACCTGGCCAGTGGCCAAGCCGATCTGATTACCGTAGCTCGAATAGCCTGCGGCAGCCGTCGTCACGAGCTTGCGCTGCGGAAGCTTGCCGGGTATGGTGTCGGCCACCGGCACCGTGGGATCGCCGGCTCCTGTTACGCGCATGGCCTGGTACACGTACGCGCGGCCCGACAGCGGGTCGCGGATCGCGCCGCCCACGCAGGTCGCCGCACCGCCGAACGGTTCGATTTCGGTTGGATGGTTGTGCGTTTCGTTCTTGAAGAGGAACAGCCAATCCTGTTCCTGGCCGTCGACGTTGGCCTTGATCTTCACGGTGCAGGCGTTGATTTCCTCGCTCTCGTCGAGGTTCTTCAGGATGCCCTTGTGCTTTAAGTAGCGCGCGCCGATGGTGCCGAGGTCCATCAGGCACAGCGGTTTCTCGTCTCGCCCGAGTTCGTGGCGGATCTCGAGGTAGCGGTTGAACGCCGCCTGCACGATCGAATCGTCGATCTCGACGTTCTCGAGCAGCGTGCCGAACGTGGTGTGGCGGCAGTGGTCCGACCAATAGGTGTCGATCATCTTGATCTCGGTGATCGTGGGGTCGCGCTTTTCCTCGTCGCGGAAATATTGCTGGCAGAAGCTGATGTCGGCGAGGTCCATGGCAAGCCCGCGGTCGGCGATGAAGCTGGCGAGGCCCGCGTCGTCGAGCTCGGTGAACCCGTCGATGATCTCGACGGGGGCGGGCTCGGGGAACTCTTGCGCGAGCGTTGCGACGGGTTCAAGCGATGCCTCGCGGGCTTCGACCGGGTTGATGACGTAGCGCTTAACGGCTGCGATGTCTTCGTCGGAGAGCTTGCCCTTCAGGATGTACACCTTCGCGTTGCGCACCTCGGGGCGCTCGCCCTGGCTGATGAGCTGTATGCACTCGCTCGCCGAAGCGGCACGCTGGTCGAATTGGCCGGGAAGCGCTTCGACCGCGAACACAACGGCGTTTCGCGTGCTGGGCAGCTTGCTGTACGTGCGGTCTGATTGCGGCTCGCTGAACACGTAGTCGACGCACGTCGCGAACAAGTCGTCGTCGATTCCCTCCACATCGTAGCGGTTGAGCAGCCGCAAACCCGACAGTCCCTTGATTCCCAAGATCTCGCGCAGCTCGTGCGCAAGCTGCTTCGCCTCGACGTCGAACCCATCGCGCTTTTCCACGTAAACCCGCAAAACCATAACGCCACCTTCCCACGCACCCATAACTTTCTTAATTATAAATGACCAGAGCAGCCCAAACTCCAAGCGTGACACTTCTCG
>JAFUBE010000800.1 GCA_017460365.1 Eggerthellaceae bacterium | reverse complement strand
TAAAGTAACGCAGCGTGCGTCAGTGACTTGCGGAAGGATGGTTCACGGTGCGCAGCTTTCACTCCGATTCTGAGTATTTCGAGTTCCTCGACGGCTTAAACGGCGCTCTGACCAGCGATATCATGCTGGCAGCCGGCCGTTTGGCGATGGAGTTCCCCTGGCTGAGACCCGAGGAAGCGAAGGCCATCTGCACCGATTGGCGTGCCCGAAAGCACAGGTAGGGCCAAGTGTGACACTTCCCGTCAGACACGATCTGTCATTTTTTGAGGAAGACGTGCGGCAAAGCAAGCGCCACCCAAAAAATGACAGATCGTGTCTGACGGGACGTGTCACACTCACCGCGAATGTGCCAGATCGTGTCTGACGATAAGTGTCACACTGCGATTGCGGAGTTGGTGCGCAATGGTTAAGTGGCTGGAATCGCAGATCGAGGCGCGTGCCAGGCAAGATGCCGAGATGGCGGAGCGCGCGTACGCCGAACTCGCCGCCAGCGTGAGCGACGCGAAAGCCGCCCCGCGCTTCAGTGCCGACGACGTGGAGCAGGCCGACGGTGCGGCGCGCGCGTGCTTCAAGCACATGGGCGTGGAGCCGGGGTCCGTTCCCGACGGCATCGACGACGTCGAAGATCGCATCGACTGGCTTTGCCGCCCCACCGGCACCATGCACCGCAACGTGCGCCTGACCAAAGGCTGGCACACCCGCGCGTTCGGGGCCATGCTCGGCCGCTTAGACGACGGCGAGGTGGTGGCCCTGCTGCCGCGCGGCGTGAGCGGCTATTGCTACCTCGAGCCCGGAACGGGCCGCAAGGTGAAGGTCACGAGCGAAGTCGCCGCGCACATCGAGGAAGACGCGGCGCTGTTCTACCGACCGCTGCCGGCCCGCCCGCTGAAGGTGCGCGACCTCGTGTCGTTCATTTTCCGCGTGTTCGACCGCAACGACTACCTGCTCGTCGCGGCTGCGGCGCTTGCCGTCACCCTTGTCGGGCTCGTGCCCGCCTGGGCCAACCAGATCGCGTTCGGCGTGGTGGCGCCGAGCGGCCAGGCGGGGCTCATCCTGCCGATCGCGGCGCTCCTGCTTGGGGCCACCGTGTCCTCCGCGCTCATAGGCGCTTGCCGCAACCTCGTCATGAACCGCATCGCGATCAAGCTCGACGTGGTGACCGAGGCGGCCACGTTCGCGCGCGTGTTGGCGTTGCCGAGCTCGTTCTTCAAAGAGTATTCATCGGGCGATCTGGCCAGCCGCGTCGCCACGGTGACGCTGCTCACGAAGGAAATGGCCTCCATGTTGCTCGGTTCGGGGCTCTCGGCGGTGCTTTCGATCGTCTACATCTTGCAGATCGGCGCCTTCGCTCCGGCTCTTGCGTTGCCCGCAATGGCCGTGGCCGTTATCCAGGCGGTGCTCACCGCGGTCTCCACGCTGGCGACCGTGCGTTACGCGAAGGACACCATGGAGGCGAGCTCGAAGCTTTCCGGTGAAGTCACGGCGCTGTTGAACGGCATCCAGAAGATCAAGCTCGCCGGTGCCGAGGAACGCGCTTTCGCCAAGTGGGCGCACGGGTATGCCGAATACGCCCGTCCGGCTTACAACCGTCCCACGCTCGTGAACGCGCTCCCCGCGCTTGTCGGACTGGTGGCCCACCGCCTGTCCACCGTGCGCCATTGCGACCGCATCCTCGTGGTCGACGAAGGGCGTATTGCTGAAGAGGGCACCTACGAAGAGCTCATAGCGGCGGGCGGTCTGTTCGCCGAACTGGTGGAGAGGCAGCGTCTCGATACGGAAGAGCCGGGGTGATTCTGCCCAAGGAGCCGCGTCTTTATCGCCATCGCGTGACACTT
>JAFUBE010000799.1 GCA_017460365.1 Eggerthellaceae bacterium | reverse complement strand
CCGTGTCTTCACCACGGCTCCGCAAGCCCGCTTCGCGGTCTTGCTCCGCTGGCACGGGTTCAGCCACGGGAGGGGTGCCCTGCGTTGCCTATTGAAACGTTATCGGCTTCGCGCCACGCGCCCCAGGCGGCGTGACAGCCCTGCGCGGGCTCCATGCGGGGGCGCCGGCCTTTGCGCTGCTGCGTTATCCCGGGTAGCCGCGCACGGCGTCACCGATGGCTGGCAGACGGGGTAAGCAGATGCGCTTCGCGTCCTAGCACTGCATCACCAGGGCCACCACGGCGTCCAGGTCGGCGGCTCCCCTCAGGTCGACCCGCGTGGGCATGCCGGGCCCGAAGTTCTGCACGTCGCGCTTGTCCTGGGCAAGCCCCTGCGGGTCCTCCAGCTCGTCCACGGTCTTCGCCAGGCCGATGGCCAGGTTGCCCGTGCTCTTGCGCTCGTGCAGCGACACGTGCAGCTTGCGGTTTCCGGTGTAGTAGCCCACGTAGTACTTCTTCACCAGGCGGTCCCAGTCGGGGTTGCGCTCCTCGATGGCCGAGCACAGCTGCTCGAACAGCTCGTAGCACTCGCCGCCGGGCATGAACGCGGGATGGTCCTTCTCGAGCGTCCACTCCACAGCCTCGTCGCTGGATTTCTTCGGGCGGTACTTGTCAACGGCGGCTTCGTCGAGCTTCGGGTACGGCCACGCCTTCAGGGCGTCCTTCGCCAGCTGCTTCGCGCGCTCCTCGATCGCATCCGCGTCCCACACCTCCTGCTTCGCTATGAATGCGTTCAGGCGCAGGTGGCTGAACTTGAAGCCCTCGTTGGGAAGGTTCAGCTTCGTTGTGAAGGGTCGGTTCGAGTACTCCTGGTTGTATCCGGTCAGCGTCAGGTTGCCCAGCGTGTTCGCGAGCCTCTCGTGATCTTCCTGCCAACTGTCGCCGAGCATCTCCTGCCATTCCTCGGAGGCTTCGATCTTCTGGGGCAACACGTGCTCGATCTGGTAGACGCCCTTGGCGATCGGCTCCTTGGGGCTGTACCAGTCCTCAAGTCGCTCCAGGTAGTACCGGCATTTCGAGAAGCGGTGGTACAAATCGCGCGTGGTGAGCATGGCCTTGAAGTCGTCGTCCGTGGGGAAGTACGCCGTCATCGTCTTGCCATGGATCATGAGCATCGCCGTCACGTACTCCTCGGGCGCCTCCGACGTTTCGAGCTCGCGGTACATGCCGGCGAAGAAGTTGTTCAAGCCGGTGGTGAACCTGCCGATGACGGCGCGTCTGAACAGGAACGACTCAATGTAGGTGCAGAGCCTCGTGAACGCGGCCTTGTCGAGAGGCGCATCCTCCTTCTCGTAGAGCGCGTAGAGCGCAAGCATCAGCGGGCGGATCGGCTTCACGTCCAGGCTCGTTATCCGCTCGAACTGCGCGGCGAGGGCCTTGTCCTTCTCCTTGCCCAGGAACATGTTCGCGTAGCGGCGGGCGTACTCGCGCAGCTCCTTCAGAAGTCCCTCCGGGTCGCCTTCCAGGCCCTCGTCCTGGCAGTAGGTCTTGAACTCGTCGTAGGCCTCATCCTCACGCGGCTTGCGGTTGGGCACCTTCAGCCACAGCCAGTACCAGATGAAGGCGTTGAACTCGTTGTCGGGTTCGTGCCCGAACAGCTGCTCGATGGGGCGCCAGTAGCCCTCGTAGAGCTTCATCTGCTCGTCGCTGGGAAGCGACATCAGGATGTAGTTGCGGATCAGGTCGATGGGCGTCAGCGGCTTTCCCTTCGAGTTCATGGACTCGAAGATCAGCTGCGCGTTGTCGGTGATGGGGCTCAGCTCCGTGTCGATGATCTGAAGGTTGCCCACCCCGCGCCAGAAGACGGCCGGGTCGAAGCTCTTCGAGTGCATCTTGTCGCTGAAGTACTGGTAGTTCTCCACGATCGGCTTGGAGACCGCGTCGGGCAGCGGCGACTTGCTCACAATCGCCTGCAGCGTCGCCTTGTCGTCCTGGGTCAGGATTATCTTGAAGCGGGCCTCGCCCATGTAGTCGTCGTCGTTGAAGAGGTAGTTCTTCCGCAGCGACTTCGGCTTCACGTCGGTGAGGAAGGCCGCGCGGCTCTCGTCCTCGTCGATGTAGTCCAAAAACGCCGCCAGCATGAGCGAGAGCGTCGTCATGCGCTGCTGCCCGTCGATGAGGAGGTTGCGCTTCAGGCTGGTAGCCGTGGAGGCTGATTCCGGCGTGTAGAGGAACGACCCGATGAAGTGGAGCTCGTTCTTGCGCCCCGCGCGCATCGTGTCCTCCCAAAGGTCCTTGCACTGCTTGGCGTCCCAGGAGTAGATGCGCTGGTACACGGGGATGATGAACTGGATGAGGTTTGCCCCGAGCAAGTCGAGGAACTGCGATTGAATAGCCTTCATGAGAAGCCGCCTTGCAAGTCATGGTGAACGGAAAACGTGATTCGAATTCTACCATCGGGAATGCAGGCGAGGCCGTAGCCCAAAGCTATGCATCGGCTTTCGCGGAAGGTTTGGAAGGCGAAGGCGGGGAAGGTGCCGCTTGGGCACGTTGGGAAGGTGAAGGCCGACTCCGCCTGCGCGGCACGACGGAGCTAGGGCCGCGACGTTTGAATTTTATCCACCCATGCCCGCCGCCCGAACCGGCCAGGCGCTAGCCCGTCGAGGGCCGTCCGCACCCATCATGCGCGCCGGGTCGGGCAAGCCGCCCACCGTGCGCGGCGCATGGAAGTCCCCCTGGTCGGCCATGCAGGGCATAGGGTGCGCGTCTTCACCACGGCTCCGCAAGCCGCTTCGCGTCTTGCTCCGCTG
>JAFUBE010000008.1 GCA_017460365.1 Eggerthellaceae bacterium | reverse complement strand
CGCCTGAGGTCAGGGGGGCGAGCCCCCTATGCTCCACCCAGTAGTCGCAGGTCAGACGCTTACCTGTCTGACCTGCTTCGTTGATTCGCGCCAAAACTCGCCGTTTCAAACGCGTATGCAGAGTTAGGATGCGCCCTTCCTTAAGCTGTCCGCTATTCGCGTGAATTGTCCGCTCTCATACGCATAGCGGGAAACGTTGACGCTTGTTGCTCGTCCTCTGTTCGTTCGATTGGTCCGCTTCCAAACCGTGATATGCATTTGGCATTCGACCCGCCCCAGAGTTACTAGCCCGTTTTTCGTTCAAATCACGGAAATCAATAAAATAACTCAACGCGCGCAAAGCCATTGCCATATTTTGTTTTTGCTTACGACACGCTTGACCGATAGCTGTTCCGTGATGCGCCGATAACCGTTCCGCGCGTCGCCGATGGCCGGTTCCGCGATCGACCGATGGCGGATGGCGTTCGGCACGGCTCGAATTCGCGCAGGAGGGCGCCCGTCTCCTCCTCGAAATCCGACTGGATCACCGCGACCCGCTCCCCGCGCTCGGCGAAGGAGTCGATGCAGCAGCGGTTGTCCTCCTTCAGCGAGTCTCGCGTGCACCCCGAATCGTCCAGCCTGCCCTCGATGTCGGAGCCGTGCGAGATGATCTCCTCGTAATGCGCGTCGATGTAGGCGTCCGACATGGCCAGGCAGACGAAGTCGATGGAGCGCAGGTAATCCCCGCTGAAGTCTGCGCGCCATTCGGGCGGGATGTAGCAGCCCTCGACGATGAGGTTCTGCCCGTTCTCCACGGCCGTCTTCACCATCTCGCGCACGATGGGCCAGAGGTAGTCCGTGAGCTCATCGTCGTCTTCGGGCGTGAGGTCGGTGTTGCCGCTCCGGATGAGCCCCATCTTCAGGTGGTCGATGGAGAGGTAGGGGTAGCCGTACTCTTCGAGCATGCGCTGCGCCAGGAGGGTCTTGCCGGCGTGCGATGCGCCGGCTACCAGGATGACCATAGCCTCGCCCCCAGCTCCCTCTTCGCTTTCTCGCTCTTCATCTGGCACACCCTCCCATGCTTGCTGCAGAACGCTGCCTTCCCCGATATTTTAAGGCATGGCCGGCATGGCGTCGCTGGTAGGTGCTTTCTCGCAGCCGGCGACCATCGTGGAGCCGCGAGCGTGAAGTAGCTGCTACCATAAAGTAACCGAGCCTCATGGGCATAGCACGGGTTTGGACCGCCCCACCCCGTTGTCTTTTCACCCGTTTTCAATGCGCTGCTCGAGTGGACCACCAGGTCACATGGAATGAGTCGCAGGGCTAATGAGTCACAGGACAGTCCTGCGACTCATTAGCACATCGTTCATCGCGCAGGGAGGCCATTTCCGCCATTTCACGCTCTGAGTGGCGAACTACCGCCTCCATGCGCAGCTTTTCCGTCAACCTAACGCCTCCCTGCGCAGCCCCGCTGGCTCTCGGGCAAGCTAACGCCTTCTTGCGCCATCGCCGACCAGGCGAAAAACGCCCTCTAACCCCGTTCGCTGCAATGAAAATCGAACGTTGGTTCAAATTCGGGCGGTAGGCGTTTCTGCGCGGACGGAGATGCCGGCCTGGCCCTGCGCCGCACAATAAGGCGACTTTCCACATGCGGCGGCAACCGGCGCGACCTAACGACGAGCGAGAGGGCGGCTTCGGGCGCGCGGGCGGAGATGCCAGCCTGGCCCTGCACCGCGCGCGTGGACAACTTTCCCGATGGCCGGCATCGAACGGGCAACGTGCCCAGAAAGCCGGCTCATCGCGTCGCATCCCTATTCGGTGTCGTCGTCGATGTTGCGGATGTGGCGGATGGGGGCGCCGGCCACGACCGAATTGGAGGGCACGTCGCGGTTGACCACCGAGTTCGCGCCGACGATGACGTTGTCGCCGATGGTCACGCCCGGAAACACCGTGCAGTTGGCCCCGATCCATACATCGCGGCCAATCGTGATGGGTGCGGCAAACGACGTGAATCCGCGGCGCTTCGCAGGCGATTTGGGATGGTCGACCGTGGTCAGCACGCAGCCGGGCGCGATCATCGAGTGATCGCCTATGCGGATGGGCGCCGCGTCGATGAAGGTGACGTTCGAGTTGATGAACACCTCGTCGCCCAGGAAGAGGTTCCTGCCCGCGACGAAGCTCACGGGCTCGAGTATGCAGGGGCTCTCGCCGACCGCGCCGAGTACGCTGCGCAAGTAGTCGACCCGCTGATCGGGGGTTTCCCATGTCGTGTTGTTGATGGTATCGAGCGCCTTCTTGACGGCGACGCGACGCGCCTGGGCCTCGGATGAGTTCACGCTAAACGTCTTCCCAGACTCGATGATCTGGTCTTCCGTCATTCCGTTGATGAGCCTTGCCATGCGTATCCCCCCAGTCTCGTGGTTGCCGTCTTGCATTCGGACGCTGCCGCCCTACATCGCTGCCATCTTCAGGCGCAGGCCGGCCATCTTGGCGTCGTCGGTGTTGGATGCGCGCCAGCGCAGCGTGGCGACCATGCCCTCGCGGTCGCGCGGCAGGATGCCGTCGATCTTGAAGAGGTTGGAGTCGTGGCTTCCGGAAATGGTGGTTTCGCACCGCAGGTTCTCGATGAACAGGGCGGCCTCTTCCATGACCTCGGATTCGCCCGCCAGCGTGAACGACCCGTCCTCGACCTCGCGGCGAAGCTTCGGTCCCTTGTACGGCGTGAGCGTCGTCATGGTGATGGTCGTCGGCACGAGCTGGCTGTACACTTCGGCCGAGCGCAGGGCGTTGTCGGCGCCATTGCCGGCGCCCGCCATGCCCAGCAGGTAGAACACGCTGTACTTGATCCCCGCCGCGGTCAGGCGCGGGTAGTTTTCCAGGATGTCGGCGGCGGCGTGCCCCTTCTCCATGCGCGCGAGGGTCTCGTCGCGGCCGCTCTCGGTTCCCAGGATGACCGACGTCACGCCCGTTTCCGCCATGGCGCGCAGGTCGTCATCGCTTTTCCGCTTGATGACCGCCGTGCTCATGAAGCCGGACACGCCGTTGACCGTGGGCAGCTTCTCGCGGATCAGCTCGAGCACGGGCATAAGCTTGGAGTTGGGAAGGCCCATGGGGTTTCCGCCCAGGAGCAGGACCGACTTGGGATGGCGGCGCGTTGCGGCGATCTCGTCGAGGTCCTCCACGATGTGCTCCATCGGCACGATGCCGAAGTCCTCGTGCTCGTACAGGTTGCAGAAATGGCATTTGCCCCAGGGGCACCCGAACGAGACCTGCAGCAGCTCGGACGCGAACGAGTTGGGCCCCCGGCGCGTTACCTGCGGTGTGTGCATGCGAACCTTCTATCCACGATATTTCCGACTATTATATTATTGCATGCCTGTTGCGTTATATGCCCGCTGCGCTGACGGGAGGGGGGCCGCGCTTGCGCCGCCGGCGAGCCGTAGCTCGCATTACGCGACCATCGGCGATGCATGGAACGGTTATCGGCGCATCGCGGAATCCCGATCGGATAAGCGTGCCGTAAGCAAATTCGGGGGGAATGCTAGAGAATATCGGCCGATGCAAGGCGATAAGAGACGATGCCAAAATGGCGGTTCATCTGGGTTTTTGAGTTTACAGACGAAAGAAACGAGATGCCCCGATACTGGAAACGCGGGCTCATAACCCGAAGGTCGTCGGTTCAAATCCTGTTCCTGGGCAAGCTAAAGCTTGCCTGTTCTCACTGAAAACGAGCCACTGGCTCGTTTTCCGGGCGTTCGAACCCCCT
>JAFUBE010000087.1 GCA_017460365.1 Eggerthellaceae bacterium | reverse complement strand
TGTTCCTGTCGGCCGTTTGCTTTGCGTTGGCGGGCGTTCTCATCAAGTCGATCGATTGGGGCGCGCTTTCCATAAGCGGCGGCCGCAGCGTCTTCGCGGCCGCCGTGTTGTATGCCTACCTGCGCGCGCAGGGAAAGCGGCTCGTCGTGAACCGCGCGGTGCTCATCGGCGCGGCTGTGAATTTTATCATGCTGCAGACGTTCGTCATTGCGAACAAGCTGACGACGGCGGCCAACGCCATCGTGTTGCAGTTCACCATGCCCGCGTGGATCATAATCATCTTATGGGTGTTCTTCCATGAGAAACCGCGCCGTTCGGCAGTCGCCGCGTGCATCGTCATCTTCATCGGAATCGTGTGCTTCTTCTTCGACCAGCTGAGCCCAACGGGGCTGCTTGGCAACGTCATCGCCGTTGTTTCCGGAATCGCTTACGCAGGCGTGTTCCTGATAAAGCGGTTCCCCGAATGCGATTTCGAAAGCGCGGCCATTTTGTCGTTCGTGGCGTGTGCGGTTTGCGGCATTCCGAGCATCGTGCAGGAAACCGATTTCGCGCCGTTGACGCTTGCCGCCGTGGTCGTGCTCGGCGTCGTGCAGGTGGGGCTCGCATACATTCTGCTTTCGAAGGGCCTCGATTCGGTGAGCCCCGTGGCGGCCTCGCTCATTTCGACGATCGAGCCGATTTTGAACCCGCTGCTCGTCGCCGCGTTCGTCGGCGAGACGGTGGGGCCGCTTTCGCTTGCGGGGGCCGTGCTCGTCATTGCGAGCGCCGCGGCGTATAACGTGCATGCCGCCCGCCATTGACGGGTCGGGTAGAATAGCCTGCATGTGATTTCAACGGAGGAGGATTGCCCCGTGGATGTGGTGCAGTTGTTCGGCGACAAAGTGAGCAACCTGGCGCAGGTGGATGTCGACCGCGCCCGGTCGCTGTTGCTGTTCGGCTGGAAAGCCCAGATGCTGAAGTTGCGCGCCGCTCCCGACAAGCGCCTGCCGAAGTCGCGCCAATATGCGGCACAGGTGGCCATGCGCAAGGTGCTCGACGTGTTCGGCGACCCGGCGCATGCGGCCGCTATGAGCGTGTTCGCACCCTACGAGCCGCTCGCCGCGGCGGGTTACACGACGTTTTCCGTCGAGCAGATCTCGTGTTGGATGGCGGGCTCGCAAACCGAGCGCCTTTTCCTCGATGCCGCCGACGAAGCGGGTTTCGCCGAGACGATGTGCTCGTACCACCGCACGTTCTTGGGCGCATGGGCCAGCGGCATTCTGCCCGAACCCGCGTTTTCGGTGTACACGACGCTCGCCTGCGATGGCAACCTGATAACGTTCCCGTGGCTCACGCGCACACGCGGCGTGCCCGGCTTCTGCATCGATGTGCCCTACGAGCGCAGCGAGGATTCGGTGCGCGAAGTGATCGCCCAGCTACACGACCTCATGTCGTTCATCGGCGAGCAAACGGGGAAGCCCGTTGACGAAAGGGCCCTTGTGGCCGCATGCGAGCGCAGTTGGCGATGCGCCTTGGCCTGGCGCCGTTTCTTCGAGGCGTCTCCCGGGCGTCGGTTGCCCGCCGACATGACAAGCGAGATGTACGCGTTCCTGATGAATCACGTGGTGCTCGGCTCGCCCGAGTCGGAGCGCTTCTGCCAGATGCTCGCAGACGAGATGGAAAAGGCGCCGGCAAGCAAGGGCCTGCGCATCGTGTGGTTGCATACGATGCCGTTCTCGCAGGCGCCGGCTATTCAGCGGCTGAACTTCAACGACCATGCG
>JAFUBE010000007.1 GCA_017460365.1 Eggerthellaceae bacterium | reverse complement strand
TTGTTCCCACTATTAGATTATAGTTTTATTTAAGAATACCTTGCCGCATATTTTTTACTCCTCTCCTTTTCTGGACTTGAATTATTCTATCACATCAGTTTTAGGAAAACAAGTATCTAAAAGAAATGTTTCTTCCCCTTATATGTAACCTTGAGTTGCAAGCCCAGCGATACGCCTCCCGGACCCACCGAAACATGTCCTCCTGAGTCTCGGACGGGACCCATGGCCTCATTCTGTCTGATGGTGCCGGAATGGGCCGGCGCCAGCAGAGATCGGAGGCCGGGATGGCCAAGAAGGGAAAGGGCGGCAAGTCGCCGTCGGAGAGGTCGTACTCGAGGCTGGACAGGCACGAGCGCAACGCGATCGAGAGGATGCTCGACCACGGCATGAGCTGCCGGTCGATCGCGTCGGAGCTGGGGAGGTCGCCCTCGACGGTCGCGGGCGAGGTGGCGAGGCACCGCTTCGTGACGGCGCCGAGGGCCAGGTACGGGGAGCCGGCGCCCGCCGAGGGGCTCGCGGAGGCGTGCGAGAGGCTGGGCTCGTGGCCCAGGTGCTGCAACGGCTGCCGGCATCGCAGGGCGTACGGCTGCAACAGGAGGCCGCACGTGTTCTACAGCGCCAGGATGGCGCAGCGCGCCGCCGACGCCGAGGCGTCCGCGAGCAGGAGGGGCATCGACGAGACCGAGGCGTCCGTCGCGATGAAGCTCGGCGTGATCCGCGACTGCCTCTCGAGGGGCCTCTCGCCGGAGCAGATAGCCGAGGCCAGCTCCGCCGAGCTGGGGCTCTCGAGGAGCACGATCTACCGCTGGGTGGCCGCCGGCTACGGCGAGATGACCAACATGGACCTCCGCCGCAAGGTGGGCTACCGGCCCCGCAGGAGGCGGGCGCCGCGCAGGCCGACCCGGCACGACCCGCGCAGGTCGCACGACGCGTTCCTGGCGCTCGGCGAGGGCGCCTGCGCCGCGGCCTGGGAGATGGACACCGTGATGGGGAGCGAGGGGGACTCGGCGTGCCTGCTGACGCTGCTGCACCGCCCGAGCCGGTTCCAGCTCGTGCTGCCGCTCGCCTCGTGCACGTGCGCGGAGGTCGTGCGCGCCCTCTCGCTGCTCGAGGGGGCGCTCGGGGCCGAGGGCGTCCGCAGGGTCTTCCGCGCGGTCCTCACCGACAACGGGGCCGAGTTCTCCGACGAGGGCGCGATAGGCCGGGCGCTCGGCGAGCGGGGCGGCGAGGTGCGCCTCTACTACTGCGACCCGCGTCGCTCGGACCAGAAGGGCGCCTGCGAGAAGAACCACGTGGAGATACGCAAGATGCTTCCCAAGGGCCGCGGGATCAGCTTCGACCTCCTGACGCGCGAGGACTGCGAGCTGGTGATGAGCCACGTGAACTCCGAGCCCAGGGGCTCGCTCGGATGGAAGTCGCCCTCCGAGGCCCTCTGGTTCTTCCTGGACGCCGACGGGCTGGACCTGCTGGACGCCTTCGGCGTCTCGCTCGTGCCCGCGGGCGAGCTCGACCTGACCTACGGATGCGTCGCCCGGGCCCGCGAGGAGAGGGGTGAGGCGCCGCTGGCGTAGCCTTCGCCGGAAAGCGGAATAGCGGCACCGCCGCGACCGTCGCGCTGAGTCTTGGAGGGCACGCCGACGGGCTGGCGGAGCGTGCGTCCCGGAGCCATCGCAGCGCCCCGCCACAGAGTCTACACCTGCGGATACGCGGCGGCCCCGTCGGCGACGGGACCGTCCGGGTGTGCCGCTAGCTGCGGTACCGCAAACTTGGATTAATGCGTCGCGCTAGGTTTACGCATCAACCCCCTTATATGTAACAATCATACCGGCTTCCTAACGTTCAGAATGGTTTCTACTGTCTGCTGCGGTGTTTGGTTGGAATTGTCCAGCCAAAAGCCGATCCGTGGTGTTGTCTGCATTTTACTAAATACAAATTCAATGTATACAGAAAGAAATATATAAGGAGTGGGAGGGATTCCGCCGTAGTCGGCATTGTAGGAAAATCCAAACGTTTAGATTTTCTCAAAATGCTTATCTTTTGGTCTTTTGTTCGGAATAGTGTAGTGCTGGCGGTCTATCTATTGTTTTCGGTTGCTTGCTTCTTTACCGTACATGAGCATTTAAGCACGGGTGATATTGTGCTTGATTTTTTCTCAGGCTCAGCATCGACCGCCCATGCCATGTTCCTGCAGGAGCTCGGAAAAGATGATCGCTATCAGTTTATCCTTGTCCAGCTTCCAGAGCCTTGTGACCCGAAACGCGACGCCTACAAGGACGGGTATGAGACTCTCTGCGACATAGGCGAAGGACGCATTCGCCGCGCAGGCGACAAAATCAAAACCGAGCTCGAGGAATCCAACCGTCAACTCAAGCTTGGCGAGGGACCCAAGCAGCTTCCCGACATCGGCTTCCGTGTGTTCGAGCTCGATGAGTCCGGCATTGAGAAGCCCGAGCCCGGTCAGCTCCTCTTCGACGTGGTCAAGCCCGATCGCTCCGATATGGATATCGTCTTCGAGATGATGCTCAAATGGGGCCTCGAGCTCACGCTGCCCGTCGAGAAGTCTGAAGCCGCGGGCTATCCCATCTGGTCCGTCGCTTGCGACGAGCTCGTCTGCTGCATGTCCCGAGGCCTCACCATTGAGGCGCTCGAGGCCATCGCCGACATGGAGCCCAGGCGCGTTCTCATCCTCGATTCCGTCCTCGACGACACCCTCAAGCTCAACGCCGTGCAGATCTTCAAGCACGCCGGCGAGCGCATGGGCTGTGAGATCGAATTGAGGACGGTCTAGCATGGCGGCGCTCGAGTTCAAGTTCTCATCCGACCAGCAGCACCAGCTGGAGGCCATCGAAGCAACCTGCGACCTGTTCCGCGGACAACAATTTATTGGCAGCGTATTCTCCGCCGATTCCGGCCGCAAAGGCCAGACGGCAATCGGCGAGCTCATGGTCGGCCACGGCAACGAGCTTCGCGTGGCGCCGGGCCAGCTCCTCGACAACCTGCACGCCGTGCAGGAGGAGGGCTGCCTCCCGGCAACCGACGTCCTCACCGATGGGCGCCTGCGAGACTTCACCGTCGAGATGGAGACCGGCACCGGCAAGACCTACGTCTACATCCGCTCCATCTACGAGCTAAACCGCCGCTACGGCATCACCAAGTTCGTTATCGTCGTGCCGAGCGTGGCCATCCGCGAGGGCGTGAAGAAGAGCTTCGAGAGCACCAAGAAGCACTTCGAGGAGCTATACGACCACACGCCGCTCGAATTCTTCGTCTACGATTCGTCTAAGCTCGGGGCCGTCGGCAACTTTGCCATCAGCAGCTCAATCCAGGTGATGATCATTAACATCGGTGCCTTCAACAAGGAGCTGGAGAGCGACGAGAAGAAGGGCGTCACCAACATATTCCACCGCCCGAGCGAGAAGCTGATCGGCGGACGCAGCCCGCAGGAGCTGGTGAGCAGCTGCAACCCCATCGTGATCATCGATGAGCCGCAGAGCGTGGACAACACTGCAAAGGCCAAGCGCGCCATCAACACGCTGAATCCGCTCTTCATCCTGCGTTACTCGGCCACGCACCGGCAGATGCTGAACATGGTGTACCAGCTTGGGCCCGTCGAGGCGTTCCAGGAAGGGCTCGTGAAGGGCATCGTGGTCGACTCCGTGCAGAGCGGAGAGGACCTGAACGGTGCCTACGTGAGCCTCGACTCCGTGGATGCCAAGAACGGCTACTCCGCCCGCGTCACCATCGACGTGCGCAAGCGGCGCGGCGTGGGCCAGGACCGCAAGCGCGTGCTCGTGCGCACCGGCAACGACCTGTACCAGAAATCGAACGAGAACAGCGACTACGAGGACGGCTGGGTCGTGCAGAACATCGGCACCGAGCCGGGCAGCGAGTTCATACTCTTCCAGAACGGCACCTACCTCGAGCTGCACGAGGTGGTAGGCGATGTGGCCGCCACCGCCGTGAAGCGGGCACAGATCGCCCAGACCATCGAGGACCACCTCGACCGGCAGCTCAAGCTCTACCACCTGGGCATCAAGGTGCTCAGCCTATTCTTCATCGACCGCGTTGAGAAATATCGCCTATACGAGCCAGCGGTACACAACGGCGAGTACGCGGACATCTTCGAGGAGGAGTACCGTAAGATCGCGAGCCGCGCCGACTGGCAGAGGCGCTACCAGAAGGCCGGCGTGCCGCTGCCGACAGACCCCGCACCACTGCACCAGGGCTATTTCGCCCGCGACGGAAAGGGCAAGTTCAAGGACACGCGCGAGGGCGCGAACACCGCCGCAGACAGCAGCGCCTTCGAGCTCATCATGCAGAAGAAGGAGACGCTGGTGTCGCTTCCCGACGGGCACGACCCCGAGAAAGACGTGGCCTTCATCTTCTCGCACTCGGCACTCAAGGAGGGCTGGGACAACCCGAACGTCTTCCAGATCTGCACGCTCGTGGAGACCAACGACACGCTGACCAAGCGCCAGAAGATTGGGCGCGGCCTGCGCCTGCCCATTAACCAGGACGGCGAGCGCAGCTGCGACCCCGACGTGCACGTGCTCACCGTGATTTCCAACGAGAGTTACGACGACTTCGCACGCGGCCTGCAGAAGGAGTTCGAGGACGGCGGCTTCCGCTTCGGCGTACTCACGCCCGAGAGCTTCACCAACCTCATCATCAAGACGCCTGATGGCAACGAGGAGAAGTGCGGCTACGAACGCTCGAAGGCCGTGTACGACGCGCTTGTCGCTGCAGACATGGTGACGCCCAAGGGCGCCATCAAGCCCGAGCTCAAGGTGGCCGCCGAGGCCGAGAAGGTGCCGCTGCCGCCCGAGGTCGCCGAGGTTGAGGGCGTGCAGGAGCAGGTGTGCGGCATCATCCTGCACAAGGCGCAGAAGCTCCAGATCCGCGACAAGAAGACGGCGGTCACCGTCGAGCTGGACAAGGACGTGACCGCCGACCCGGCCTTCCAGGAGCTTTGGGAGCGCATTCGCCAGACCACGCGGTTCGAGATGCACATAGACACCGAGGAGCTTGTCGCCAAGGCCGTCGAGGGCATCCGGCGCATGCCGAAGGTGAAGCCCGTTGAGGTCATGGCGTCGCACGCCGGCATCAACGTGGAGGATACAGGCGTGAGTGTGGACGCCGACAGCATCCGCACGAACCTTGTTACCGTGGACGGCATGCGCATCTACGACCTGCCCGATCCCATCGCCGAGCTGCAGGACGCCGTCGGGCTCACCCGTGCGACACTCGCTCGCATCCTAGAGGAGGCCGACTACTACGAGCAGTTCCGCACCGACCCGATGACCTACCTCACCCAGGCGGCGGCAAAGATCGAGGCCGCGAAGAACGAGGTTGTAGCCAAGGGCATCAAATACACGAAGCTGCCGGAGTCGCAGTGGTACACGATGGACATCCTGGCCGTGGACGACCTGCGGGCATACTTGGGGCAGAACGCCTGGAAGCCCGTGCGACAGCACAAGAGTCTATACAGCTACGTGGTCTACGATTCGTCCTCCGTGGAGCAACCCTACGCCGTGGCGCTCGACCGGGCCGAGATGGTGAAGGTGTTCGCCAAGCTTCCGAGCAAGTTCAAGATCGACACGCCACTGGGCAGCTACAACCCCGACTGGGCCTATGTTGAGGAGGTCGACGGACGCGAGCGCGTGTACTTCGTCATGGAGACCAAGGGGAAGGCACGCGGAACCAATCGGCCTACCGAGGAGGCAAAGATCGACTGTGCTGAGAAGCACTTCGAGGCGCTGGGGCTGGGACCGAACTTTAGGTATGACGTCGAGGTCGAGTATCACTATTCGCACATCTAGGAGGGAATTTGAGCTTTAGCTGGGAGATCAAGATCAAGGGCTTCGGGCCGTTTGCCACACAATCGACTGGTACGGTCAATCGCGACCAGCAGAGGGCACGCGCAAAAGTTGCCATCTACTCCGCCAATGGTCAAGGCAAGACCTGCATAAGCAGAGTGTTCCGTGCCGTAGAGGTCGGCGCCGATGCGCTGACCGACACCAATGTCACGCAGGGACAGAATGAAGGAACATTCGAGTTCAAGACCCGAGACGCAAGCGGTGATGTGGCTAGCGAGGCAACCCTTAGCGTTGTCAAGCATCGCGGTGCCGTTGCCACAATAAGTGACTCTACCAATCTGCTCTACCACGTGTTCAACAGCGACTACGTACGACTCAACCTTGTGGATGTGTCCTATTCTCCCTCCGGCAAGATTGATGGCTACATCGTTGGCAAGGACAACATCGACGTTACCGACAAGAAAGCAAGGCTCCAGGCATTATTCGACGAGGGCAATGAAAGGAAGGTCGCAATCCAGGCAGGCATTTCTCGAGCGCAAAATGAACTCGTGGGACTTGGCGTCAGCAGATCGACCACTGAGTTTAGAAACATGACATACGAGGCCATCTGCAGCTTGCCTCTCACCGACAATGCCTATGACGAGAAGGTCGCTGAATACTCTGTCTTGAAGGACATTCCGGATGACATAGCTCAGTTGAACGAGCTGCGTTTCCAGGCACCGCAGATAAACTTGGTCTCTTTGGAGCAGACCTTAGCAGCGGAGTACACGCGCGCATTATTCACCGACGAGTTTCTGGCAGATATCGTCGGCAAGATGGGATTCGTTACCGAGGGCATGAGGCTCAGCGGAGATGGAAATAAGTGCCCCTTCTGCGGCCAGAATTATGACGATGACGCACGCAAGCTGCTCCATATGTACGGAGAATACCTCGACGGCCAAGAAGCAACAATCGTGAACGGGCTTAGGGCGGTGGAAACGCAGCTTGAGGCACTCCAGACGGAATATGTCCGGCTTTCGAGCGTCCAGCTCTCACTCGTCAGAGGATATGACGGAC
>JAFUBE010000798.1 GCA_017460365.1 Eggerthellaceae bacterium | reverse complement strand
GCCGTGCTCTGGAAGGGCGGCGAGTGGGAATACATCGCGGCGCCGCGCAGGCGCAACCCGGGCAGGAAGCAGACTTGCACGATGTTCACGTGGGCGGACGTGGTCGCGTTCGAGAACGCCGACCGCGCTCTGTGCGCCGGAAACTCCGCCGAGGCGTCGCTCATCGCGGAGGGCATCGGGTCCGCGACCCTGCGCAACGCGATCGCCGAGGGCCTCGAGCGCCTCGAGGCCGAGATGGCCGTCGGGCAGATCGAGGCGCAGTTCGCCGAGATCGCGGAACCGGAGCCGAAACCGGAGCCGGCCCCGGTCGACGAGCTCGCCCAGGTCCACATGCTGCTGGGCAGCCCAGACAACGTGGCCGTGACGCAGAAACGCCCAGGTTGCTGCATCTGGGTGAGCGGCGACACGAAACCGCACCGCGAGACTCTGAAGGATTTCGGCTTCAGGTGGTCGCCGAAGCGCTCGGCCTGGTACTGGAAGCCGCAGGCCGCGTGATCCCTGGGTCCGTGCTAGGCTCAACCGTCGTCGCCCCGCCCGGCTAATCTCCGTCCTTGCCCGCGTCCTCGATCCCGAACGCGACGAAGGCCTCGCGCAGCCCGTGGCCGGACAGCACGTAGGCGATCCTGTAGCGCTTGCCGTTGATCTTGTGCCTCGCCTCCGCGCCGCCTTCCACGCAGCGGAACTCGACCGTGTCGCCGGCGTTGAACCCCCGGTCGTTCCTGCGGACCTCGAACTTCTTGCGGCCCTCGACCACCGCGTCCGCGAAGGGCCTCTCTATTTTCAGGATGTGCTTCATGGTTTCCAGCCTCTCCTATCTTCTCGTCCGTCGTCGATTCCTCAGCGCTTCGGCGGCCTGCCGCGCCTCGCGTTGCGCCCGAGCGGGCAGTCGGCCCTCGAGAGCTTCGCGGGCTCCACGCGCTTGCGCATCCTCTCGCAGTAGAACCGCCAGGGCTCGCGCCTGCTCCGCTGGGGTATGCAGCTCATCTCGGGGCAGCCGTGGCAGCGCGTCCCCCTGGTCTGCTCGACCCCGTGCGGTTCGTGGTGTTTCTTCCTGTAACTCAGCTGTATCGGCTGCATCCATACCGCCATCAGTCCGCCCCGATCCCGAAGTAATCGAGCTCGTCATGGAGGTCGTGCAACGTCACCGCGAACTCGACCGGCATCTCGTCTTTCGGCGCGATCTCGAAGAGTCGTTTCGCCAGGGCGAACGCGCGGCACGCGATGGAGTTCGCCATCGCCAGGCCTTCGGCCGTCGTGCGCTGCAGCTGCCTGAACGCCTCGACCTCCTGCTCGAGGTCGCGCGTCCGGCGGACCAGCGCGTCGGCGTACTCGCCCATCGGATCGGCGTCCCGCTCCCTCCACGACGGACACGTGTCCAGCTCGCCCACCGGCGCGCCGAGGCGCGCGTCCTTCCAGCACACGAGACGCGATTCGCCGGTGTGCGTCTCGATCCGCGCGTTCCCGCAGTTCCCGCAAGTCTCGCTCATAAATCTCCTTCCCCGCGCAGCTCGCTTGTGACGCCCTCGGCGAACCTGTCGAACATCATGCGCACGTCATCGGCGGCGTTCTTCAGCGTCCCCCCTATGGTGCGCAACGTGCTCTTGGCGCTTGCGCTGTCGAGCGCATCCGCCATCGCATCGCACCTGCCAGCCGTGTATGCCAGCGTTTGAAGCACGCCCAGCAGTTCGTAAACGTCAACTTGCATCGGCTTCTCCTTCCTCGCGCAGCCTTAACATTAATCACAGCAACCTCCATTGCTTCGCCATCGCGTCAGCTATACCCGGAAACGTCTTGCTCCGCGCAACGCTTCGTTCATGGCCCTTCAGTCCTCTTGTCGCCGTGTGCCAGTCTGGGTCGCTCTTGCCGCTCGCGTAGAAAACGCGCGGATTCGGTTGCACGATGTTCGTCGGCTCCAACGGCGGCAATCCCTTGAGCCACAGACACGTCTTCTTCTCGTAGGGGTCTCCGAACTGCCATGGGTTGATGATCTGGTCGGGCTTGCGGTAGAAGCCAGAAAGAACCCTATCGCCATCTGCTGCGAGCCGTTCCGCTTCTTCTCCTCGAACCACGCAGCGCCGCTGATGGCCAAATGCGTGCATGGCGGGAACGCCAAAACCATGTCCCACTGCATCTTCGCAACCTCCAACGCGTCGGCTTGTATGTGCCATTCGGGATGGTTGCCGGAGGTTGGCAGCAAGTCGCATGAGTACGCCTCGACCCCCCCGGCGCAACCGCGACGTTACGGCTTGCGATTCCTCGCATGCGACAAGACACCACATTTCGCATCACCCCGCAGCCATTCGAGCAGCGCGTCGTAGATTTTCCACTCGCCCATGATCCGCAACGTTCCATCGCACTCGTTGAAAACGTAAAGTCGGCAGCGGTCGCACATCTCGCCGCCGTGCGTGAACTGGCAGACATGCGTAACCGGGGACATCTAGAAGCACGTGGTTGTATTTACTGACCCCCATCACCTTCGCGAAAACCCAATCCTCGGAACCGTAAGACGTGCTGACGTTCACGGCTTCGCCCGGTCGGACCGGTTGGGCGTCGTAGTCGGACGGCAGCTTCATCCACCAGTACCGGAGCGCATCCG
>JAFUBE010000797.1 GCA_017460365.1 Eggerthellaceae bacterium | reverse complement strand
GGGAAGAACGAACCGAACAACAGCGGATCGCCCGAAAGCCCGCTTAGTTCACCTTCACGCCGCCGAAGTACACTTCCGTCGGCTTGTTATAGCTGAAGCCATGCGGCTCGGCCGCGAGCAGGTCGTTGTCGAAGACGAGGAAATCGGCGTCCTTGCCGGCCTCGATGGAGCCCTTGGCGTCCTCGACGCCGAGCTGTATGGCGCCGTTTATGGTGTAGCCCAGCAGCATCTCCTCGATGTTCATCTTCTCTTCGGCCGGCGGGTACTCCGCGGCCATCTTGTTGTAATCGGGGACCCTGGTCTTCTCGTTGGCCCAGCGGGTCATGCCAATCTCCATGCCCAGATACGGGCTCCAGGTCATGAAGTCACCGTAGGCCACGTTGTCGGACGACCAGGTGACGAGCGCGCCTGTGTCCCACAGCGTCTTGCAGCGGAGCTGCTTGTACGCGCGCTCCCCGAGGATCGGGACGTTCAGCGCGGGATCGCTGCTGTGCCACCAGGGCGTGAAGTTGGCGATGACGCCGAGCTCGGCGAAGCGGGGCAGGTCAGCGTCGTCCTGGATCTCCAGGTGCGCGCAGGTCACCTTCACGTGGAAGTCGTCGCCGAGCTGCTTGCGCGCCAACTCCACGGCGTCGAGCACGACGCGCGAGGCGCGCTCGCCGACGCAGTGCGTGTGAAGGTCGAAGCCCATCTCGTTAAGCGCGACGATGATCTCGGCGAGCTCGGGGGCCTCGAAGGCGGTGTACCCCTTCTCGCCGGTGTCCGCGTAGGGCATCACCTGCGCCGCAGTCTCGATCTTCATGGTGCCGTCCATGAAGATCTTTAGGGTGTGGACCTTCAAGTGCTCCGTGCCGAACTCGCGGTGGAAGCGTTCGAGCTCGGCGAGGGCCTCGTCCTTCTTCGCGGGGATGCTCAGCACGTAGCAGCCGTCGATGTAGATGGGAAGCCTTCCCTGCCTGTCGTATTCGCGCAGGCGGGCGTAGATCTTCTCGTGAATGTGGTTGTGCATGGGCCAGCCGGCATCGAAGACGGCGCTCACGCCATCGCTCTTGCAGTAGTCGATCCAGCGATCGACGGCTGTGTCGATCTGCTCGTCAGTGATGTTCTCCAGGCTGTCGAAGACGAACACCCAGCTCGCCGACTCGAACGAGTTGCCGGTGAGGTGCCCGTCCTTGCGTACGTAGTAAGCGAGCCCCGGCACGGGGTCGGGCGTCTCATCGGTGATGCCGTGCAGCTCGTAGACCTTCGAGTTCGCCCAATTGCTGTGGATCTCGCCTTCCAGGAGCACGAGCTCGGCGTCTGGGCAGATCTTGTCGAGCTCATCCATGTAGATGTCCTCGCCGCGCAAGAACTTCCGCTCCATGAGGAAACGGTAGCGTTTCTGCCCAGGGTGCTCCTTTATGTAGTTCTCCATGAAGTCGAGGGCGTCCTGCTTGCCGTCGGGCTCGATGCGCAGGCCCAGCTCGGCGTACTCGAAGCCGACGCCCGTGGTGACGTGCACGTGGCTGTCGATGATGCCGGGCATCACGAACTTCCCACCGAGGTCGACCACCTCGCCCTCGAAGTCGGCGAGGCCCACCTCGTCGCCCACGTAGGCGCACGCCCCGTCCTTCACCGCAAGGGCCGTCGCGAACGGATGCTCCTTGTCCGCCGTGTAGATCTTCGCGTTCTTGATGATCTTGTCTGCCTTCACTCGATTCTCCTTCCGATGGATAAACGCCTATTTCGTCTCCCGTTACGTGGAAGCGATCAGGAGATCGCCCCATTAATATACCAGCATTAGATACGTTGCGGTATCGTAAGCTGCACTACGGCCCCGCCACCTTTCCGAGCCGCGATGGCCAACTGACCATCGCACATCATGACCAAACGCTGCCGGATGTTCGCCAGGGTGGTATGCGGATCGTCGGCTACAGCGGCATCGAAGCCGGGGCCGTCGTCCTCCACGACGATCTCGCTGCCCGAGCCCGTCTCCTTAGTCCGTATCCGAATGCGCAGCGGCACTGAGTCGGGGTCCATGCCGTGCTTGACGGCGTTCTCGACGATTGGCTGCAACGTCAGCGGCGGCACGCGGAACTGGGTGTGCGGCGTGTCGTAGTAGACAAGCAGCGCATCTTCGAACTGAGCTTGCTCCACGGCAAGATACGCGCGCGTGTGCTCGAGTTCCTCGGAAAAAGGAATGGGATTTTCGCTGGCTATGGCCGTGAAGTTCTTGCGCAGATAGGTGGTGAAATCCAACGTGACCTGCTTGGCCAGCTTCGGATCCTGATCGCACAGGTGGTAGATGCTCGTCATGGTGTTGTAGACGAAATGGGGCCGCATCTGCAACACCGCAATGCTGGCGCGCTGGCTGGCGATCTGCCGTTGCTGGCGCAGGTCTTGATCGATCGAATAACGCTCGATGATGTGGTACATCGCGTACGCGGAGACAGCCTGGCCTATGCCGAGGAGCACATAGGCAGAGACGAACATGTGAACGATAAGGCTCAACGTTACGGGGAGCAAGCAGACTATGAAAGCGCGATAGTATTGTGGAGACAGCTTATCCCGTCTGCGAACCACGCCTGCCGCGAGCAAGAGAAGCATTGCGAGTACAGGCGCGAGAAGCAGCATGTACACAGGGCCGCGTTGCTCCTGATTATCCGGCGTAATGTAGTAGAAGGAAGTCGTGAACTGGGCGATGCTCAACAAGATGAAGAACACGCCGAACATAGCCAGCATGACGTGAAACAGATGGCTTTTACGCCAATCCTCCCCGCAGCAATGCAGCAGGTAAACCGCCAACATGGGAAACGGAATCGCGCTCAACATCGAATCGACGTAATAGGACGCCATTTGCAGCATCGTCAGAGTCGGATTCAGGTAGACGACGAGCTCGAGGAAAAAGTTCGTTGAATGTAGCACGAGTGCGGTGAAAAACGCGATGAAGAAGCGCTTGCCCCAGCGATCGAGACTCGGCACGACAATGGCAGATTCGAGCCCGAGCACCGACAGCAGCAGCATCGCGCCACCTAAGAACGTGTAGTCGATGATCTCCAGGCTGATCATTCGTCTGCGCTCCCCGACGAAAACGGATAGCGAAGCTTCGTGAGTTGCTCGCGGACCCCTTCTGGCGTGATGGGCTTTACCATGAAACCGCTCGCCTGCGTTCCACATGCGTCGAGGGAGTACTCGGCGTATGCGGTAAGGAACACCACGTTCGTACGGCGGTTGATGTCGAGTAGCGTGCGACAGAGGTCCAGTCCGCTCGTCTTCCCCAGTTCGATATCGAGAAAAGCCAAAGACACTTGGTTGTTTCTCGCATATTCGACTGCCTCTGCCGGCCGCGTGAAGCCCTTGATCGTGGCGTACGACATTACGTCTTCGAGCACGGACAGCCCTCCCGTGAGAACGGCCTTCCTATCGTCGACCATGATGACGATAGGCGATTCGTCGCTTTCCGCAGCAGAGGAAAGCAGCGCGCTGACATCCACGCCAAGAGATCGGGCAAGCTGGGACAACATCGCGGCATCGGGAAGACGGCTGCCGTTCTCCCATCGAGCAACGGTAGAGCGGGTAACATACATCCGCTTCGCAAGCTCCCGTCGCGAAAGCCCATTCTCGACCCTCAGCTTCCTCAATGTTTCTGCAAAAAGGGTGCTCATGCCATACGACTCCTTTTCTTGTCGTCGTTTTTATCCTAAACGACGATTTCATGGAACCAAGGATGTATTCATGTTTTGCCTATAACCCCAAAGATGCAGGTCATGG
>JAFUBE010000796.1 GCA_017460365.1 Eggerthellaceae bacterium | reverse complement strand
GTGCACACGAAAGGCCTGACGCCCTCGCTCGGCATTGCCGACCTGTTCGACAAAATCGTGGTACGCAAGCGCGGCGGCTACTGCTTCGAGCTGAACGCGGCATTCGGCGCGCTACTCAAGGCACTTGGTTTCGACGCGCGCCCCTGCATGGCGCGCGTGCTGCTGCGCCCGATTCCCCACCCGCTTATCTCGCACCGCGCGAACTTCGTGACCATCGACGGCCGCGACTACCTGGCCGATGTCGGATTCGGCGGCCCCATGGCCTCATTCGCGCCGCTCGTGGAAGACGGCGCCACCCGCACCGAAGGCGGACACACCTTCACCCTGCACCGCTCTGCCCACAGCTGGTGGGACGTGGGCTACAAAGGCAGCAAAGACGAGGAGCGTATCGTGCTGCGCGTATGCGCCTTGCGCGTTGGCGAGGAGGACTTCATCCCGCTGTCGTTCTATCAGGCCAACAACCCCGAGTCGGTGTTCAAGCTGAACCGCATGGCCAACATCAAGACGGCCGATGGCGCCCTCGACCTGCGCAACAACACGTACACCGAGTTTCGCGGCGGCGAGAAGACCAGCACCGAAATCGCCGAGGCGGACATACCCGCCCTGCTGCAGGAGAAGTTCGGCATCGTCTTGTAGCGCCCGGCCCCACAGCCCCGCTTTCCGACCGCGGACAACACATCGGCCACAAGCCGTTGCCCAGCCATTACAATAGGCGCTGTAAGCAAGCAGCGCTGAAAGGGGAACGTTATGGGCACGTATGCCGAGCTCACGCCTGAATTGGCCGAACAGCTGAAATCGATCGTCGGCGAGGACAGCTTCCAGTACCAAGACGACGTGAACGAGGCTTTCTCGCGCGACGAGATGCTCATCTCCGGCACCACTATGCCGCAGGCCGTGGTGTTTCCCGCGAACACCGAGGAAGTCGCGGCGGTCATGAAGCTGTGCTACGACAACGACATCCCCGTCACCGTGCGCGGCGCGGGCACGGGCCTCGTAGGCGGCTGCACGCCGCTAGCGGGCGGCGTCGTGCTGTGCACGATGAACATGAACAAGATCCTGGAATACGACCTGCGCAACCTGAACGTGCGCATTCAACCGGGCGTGCGCCTGTGCGACCTCGCCGAGGACGCACTCGACCACGGCATGATGTACCCGCCCGACCCGGGCGAGAAAACAGGATCGGTCGGCGGCAACGTGTCGACGAACGCGGGCGGCATGCGCGCCGTGAAATACGGCACGACCCGCGATTACGTCATGGCCATGACCGTGGTCCTGCCCACCGGCGAAATCCTGGAAGTGGGCCGCGCGGTGAACAAGACCAGCTCGGGCTACAGCCTGCTGCACCTCGTCATCGGCTCGGAAGGCACGCTGGCCATCATCACCGAGCTCACGATGAAGCTCATCCCGAACCCCAAGGCGAACACGAGCTTCATCCTGCCGTTCGAGAACATCGATGCCGCCATCAGCTCGGTTCCCGAGATCAAGCTGGCCGGCCTCGACCCTCAGTCCATCGAGTTCATGGAACGCGACATCGTGGACGCCTCGGCCGCGCACCTGGGCAAGAGCGTGTTCCCCACCAACGTCGAGGGCAACGAGGTGGGCGCCTACATTCTGGTGACGCTCGACGGCAACGACGAGGACGAGATATTCCAACGCGCCGAAACGCTGTTCGAAGTGGCAACCGCCAACGGCGCGTACGATGTGCTCGTGGTGGAGCAACCCGCCGAGAAGGAGGCTGTCTGGGCTGCTCGCAGCGCGTTCCTTACCGTCATCGAGCACGATTCCGACCTGCTCGACGAGATGGACGTCGTCGGTCCCGTCGACAAGATTCCCGAGTTCCTGCACTACATCTACGGCGTCGGCGCCGACTTGGGCGTGCGCATCCGCTCGTTCGGCCATGCGGGCGACGGCAACCTGCACATCTACTGCGCCGGCAACGACATCGCCGTCGAGGACTTCCTGCCGAAGTCGACGAAGGTAATGGAAGCCGCCTACGCCAAGTGCACCGAACTGGGTGGCCAGGTATCAGGCGAACACGGCATCGGCCATGCCAAAAAGGAATACCTGCGCGAATCGGTGGGCGATACCGCCATCGGCCT
>JAFUBE010000086.1 GCA_017460365.1 Eggerthellaceae bacterium | reverse complement strand
CACTCAGACTGGGTGAACCAGGCCGCCCTGGACCGCCTGGGCATTAACAAGGACACCCCCGACGTGAGCGACGGCATCATCGCGCGGGACGACGAGGGCAACCCCACCGGGTACTTCCGCGAGGGCGCGATGGACCTCTTCAAGAAGCTCACCACCTACACGGTCGAGCAGTACAAGCAGGCCATCCTGCACTTCCAGGAGGAGTACTTGGCCCACGGCGAGACCATGGTCTTGGACCCCATCATCAACTGGGACAACACCGACGCCGCCGCCGAGGCCTTCCACCAGCTTGACGTAGAAGGGAAGCTGCGCATGCACGTCTACGCCGCCTACCAGGTGTTCCAGGCCGAGGGCCACGACACCATGGCCGAGATCGAGCACGCGGCCGAGCTCCGCGAGAGGACCAAGGGCCCCCATTTCGACGTGAGCAACATCAAGGTCCAGGTGGACGGCACGATGCCGGGCGAGCCCTCCACCGCCTACATGAAGGAGCCCTACTGCGACCCCTGGTCCCAGGAGAACCAGCATCGCGGGCAGCTCCGCTTCGACTTGGAGACCCTGACGGCGGTATACAGGCGCTCCCACGAGCTCGGCCTCACGGTACACGCACATGCCATCGGGGACGGGGCGCTCGCCATAGCGCTTGACGCCATCGAGGCGGCGCTGGAGCAGACCGGTCCGCACGACCTGCGCGACGCCATCACCCACCTGCAGGTGGTCGACCAGGCGGACATCCCCCGCATGGCGAAGCTCGGCGTCGTTGCCGTGACCGACCCGCATTGGTTCAGCATGGAGAAGGACTACTTCGACTTGATGGCCGCCGTCCTGGGGGAGGACCGCGCGGAGAACCAGCTCCCGATGAAGTCGTTCTTCGACGCGGGAGTGGTGGTGACCTCGGCCAGCGACTACCCTGTCGAGAACCCGGCCTACCCCCTGACCGGCATACAGAAGGGCGTGCTGCGCCAGTACCCCGGTCAGCCGGACACCCTGCACGGGGCCGGCGAGCGCGTCACCGTCGAGCAGATGATCGAGGCGACCACGGTCAACGAGGCTTACCAGCTCCTGTGCGACGACCGCCTGGGAAGCATCACGGCCGGCAAGGAGGCCGACCTCGTGGTGCTTGGGCAGGACATCACGGAATGCGATCCCGAGCATATCGCAGAGGCCCCCGTGCTGGGCACGATGATCGGCGGGGAGTGGGTCTACGCCCGCGCATGAGAAACGGGAGCCTGTCCCTGGCATGCCTTGCAATAGTTCTTGATTTTCCTAGGGGGCGGTTCCATTGGGGCCGTCCTTCGCCTGGCTCGTCGCGGAATGCGCCATGCAGGCGTTCGCGACCGGCGTGGTCAGCACGATGTCGCCCACGCTCGTGCTGATCACCGTGCCGCTCGAGTGTAGCGCCAGACGACGCGTCCTCTGGAAGAATCGCCCGGGTTCGTTTGCACGCGGACCCTATCGCCGACGAGGATGCGGATGAAGCTCCGCCTCAGCTTTCCCGAGATGTGGCACAGGGCGCTGCTCCCGTTATCGAGCTGCACCTGAAACATGGCATTTGGCAGCACCTCGACAACGTGCCCGTCGATTTCCACGGCATCCCCGACGCCCGCTCCTCCGGCCACGGCATCCAGCTCGTCAAGGTCCAGTTCCACATTGCTCGATAACTCGTTTTCGCTCATCTCCGGTCCCTTCCCTATTTCCTTACGTCCGTTCTTCCCTTGCGCTATATCTTGTACGCATTCTGGCGCCCTTCCATCCCGGACCCTCGCGCGAGTTAAGCTAAGCGATTCAATGCTCGATTCAATCAGCCCGGTTGCCTGCCTTTACGCGATCGAGAGCACTTTGGCGAAGCCCGTCTGCCCGATGATCTCGCGGACGAGCCCGTTGGGGCTGGAAAGCGTCACGCCTCCCGGGCAGGCCTTGCGCATGATCACGAGGACGCGCAGGCCCGCGGATGAAACGTATTCGAGGCGGCTGCAGTCCACCACGACGGCCTCCACCGGGTGCTCTTCCCTTGCGGCCTCGAATAAGGCGAGCAGGGTCGGCGCGGTGATGGTGTCGAGCCGCCCCGTCAGGGAGACGGAAAGGGCGCGGTCCCTCATCGAGGCGCTGATGGCGAAGCCCTCCGCCTCGGGCGCGGGGAGCTCGACGGCGGGGGAGCGCCCGCCGGGGACGACCTTCCAGAAGGCGCAGCGCCCCATCCCCTCCCGTACGGCGAGGGCCTGCTCCGGGCTGACGCGGGAGAGCGAGTCGAGCTCCGGCATGTGGTCCGCCACCGTCACGCGCTCGGCGACAAGGCCGTGCTCCGCGAGGAACGCCATCGCGCGCCTCGTGCTGCCCTCCATGTCGGCAGGCGACGTGATGAGCGAGTTCCCGCCGACGGCGACGTCCGACTTGTCCGCCGCCTGCTGCTTGGCGTTCCGCATGACCTCGGCGAAGCGGTCTCCCACCAGGGCGCGCATGGTGATGACGTACTGGAGGGGGGATTCCATGTCGGCCACGTACCAGCAGCCGCCCTTCTCGTCCAGGATGCGCCTGACGTTGTCGCACAGCGCCCCGGCCTCGGAGTCGGTGAAGTACATGAGCAGCCCCTCGGTGGTGATGCAGACCTCGCCCTCGATGCCTTCCAGCGCCTTTTCAAGGGAGGCGTAGTTCGTGGCGTCAACTTCCCGGTAATGGACGAGCTCCCGCGCCTCGGTTGGGACCAACGCGCCCGCCTGCTCCGAGATCTCCCGGATGACCACGGGAAGGTCGAGCCCGTAGTAGGGCAGCCCCTTCCGCGCGAAGGCGATTCCGCGCGGGGTGTAGCCGCAGGGCAGGTCGACCGGCGTGTAGCCGGAGCCCTCGGCCAGGCGCGCCATCGTGCGGTAGCGGGACTCGAGCATGACCGTGCCGCCGAGCACCTGCTCGGGCGAGGCGGTGGTGTTGGCGCTGTCCTGCGTCGCCTCGCGCGTGAGGCCCATGGCCTTCGCGAGCGCGAGCGCGTCCGCGTCCCCGTTCGCGGCGAGCTGGAAAAGCGTCATCTTCGCGGTCTGGAAGACCGGGTTCACCTTCTCGAGCAGGTCGCTGTCGACCTCCAGTTCGCCCCAATCCACCGTGTCGCCCATCGGTAGCCTCCTTCACATCGGCCTGAATCACCGTGACCCGCGTTCTCCCGCGATCAGGTGGGTCGGCAGGGCCGCCCTCGCGACTCATCGCCCCTTTACACGGTGAAGCTGACGAATTGTACAATAATTATAGGTATCACCCCTGTCTTTTCCGCAAGCAAGGGGTTCCAGAATGTCACCCCTTATGGGCGCTATCTCATGAGGAAGGCGGCTTGCGGATGCGGGCGTCTGGTATGATGACACGATGGGCCAAGGTCGCATGGACCTCATCCACGATGACTGCCGAACGGCCTGATCACCGCCCTCGGCCTGAGATAAGACTAACAATGCGGGGCATGCGGCGCAGCTTGGACGCCATGCCTCTGCCGGACAGGAGTTGCGCCATGTTCTTTTCGGAGATGCTGGACCGGGGCCAGGACGGCGACGCGGCCATTGTGGACGAGCGGGGAGCCGTCACGTACGGCGAGTTCCGCGCCGCCGTGGCCGGGTTCGCAGCGCACCTGCACGACAGGGGCCTCGTCAAGGGCGAGCGCGTGGCGCTCTGGGGGTACAACTCCGCGAACTGGCTCGTAGCCTTCTTCGCCATCGTGCGCGCGGGCGGGGTGGCGCTGCTGGTCAACTACAGCATGGGCGTCGACGAAGCGGCCGAGCTGCTGCGCAAGGCGGGCGCGCGCTTCCTCGTCTGCGGCGACAACGGCCAGACCAAGCGTCGCGACGACGCGATGGAGGCCCTCGCCGACGCAGCGGGCATCGAGCGCTCCCGCTGCGTGGACGCGCGGGGCGAAGCTTGCGACCTCGCGAGCGCCTATGCGCAGGTCGAGGGCCTCGACGAGCAACGCCAGCCGAGCGAAGAGGCGGATACCGCGTTCATCATCTTCACGAGCGGCACGACGTCGGCCCCCAAGGCGGTGTGCATATCGCAGCGGGCGCTCGCCGCCGACGCGCGGGCGCTCATGGCGGGCCTGGAGGGGACGATGGGCGAGTCGGTCTGCGTCGCGGTGCCGCTCTTCCACCTCCTGGGGCTGCTCACCAGCTACGTGTACCTCATACTGGGCTCCACGGTCTGCCTGCCCGCCAGCTACCGGCCCGACACGCTCGTATCGGTCGTGGGCGAGAACAAGGCCAGCGACATGGCCGCGGTGGGGGCCGTATACCAGGGCCTTGCGGAAGCCAACGGGTTCTCGGAGTCGGTCGCGCCCCACCTGCGTACCTGCCTCATCGCAGGCGGCATGTCCACGCCGGTGCAGATGATGCGCCTCGAGCTTGATTTCGAGAACGCCACCTTCATCAACATGTACGGCCAGAGCGAGGGCGCGCCTCTCACCATGGTGCGGCCCTCCGATCTCGTCGAGCTGCGGGCGAACACAGTGGGGCGCTCCGTAGACGGCGTGGAGCTGCGCATAGCCGACCTTGACGGCTCGACTCTGCCGACCGGCGAGGTGGGCGAGGTCCTGGCCCGCGGCGTCTGCCTCATGAACGGCTACGAGGGGCTGCCCGCAGACGCGCAGGCGATCGACGCGGACGGGTGGCTTCACACGGGCGACCTGGGCTTCCTGGACCCTGCGGGGTACCTGCGCCTCGCCGGGCGCATAAAGGACGTCATCATCCGCGGCGGCGAGAACATCTCCCCTGCCGAGGTCGAGGCGGAGCTCACCTCTGTCGAGGGCGTGAAGGACGCCAAGGTCATGGGCGCGCCGCATGCCATTTACGGCGAGAGCGTGGAGGCGTGCGTGACCACCCAGGGCGCGCCGTTCGACGAGGGGCACGTGCTCGAGGCCCTGCGCACGCGCATGCCCCGCTACAAGGTGCCCGCGCACATCTTCAGCTACAGCGCCTTCCCCCTCAACGTGAACGGCAAGCTCGACCAGCGCGCCCTCTACGTGAGCATGCTGGGGAAGCTGCGCCGGCTCGAGGTGGACGAGGAGCTCGCGGGCGGCATCACGGTGTTCGAGATAGCCGTTAAGAACTCCGGCTACGCGATCGGGCCGGTGACGGCGCTCGTCAGCGACTTCGCCGGCAACATAGGCTACGCGCGCCGCCACGCCGCCAAGATCCGGCTCGCGGTGGAGGAGATGCTCATCGAGCGCATCATGTACGCCTACTCGGGCGCGGGCGACATCCGCGTGCGCATCGCGCTCATGCCGGAGTGGCTGCGCGTGTCCTTCAGCGACGACGGCGCCGAGTACGTCATCGACAAGCGCGCAGACACCTCCACGAGCGCGCGCATCATCCTGGGCTCGGTCGACAACTTCCACACCGAGCGGCGCGGGGGAAGGCCTGAGTACTGCATGGACTTCCTCTACGACGATGGCGTGAACGTAAAGGACATCCTGCTGCGGGACAAGGAGGCCGCCGAGAAGTGGGAGAGCTTCGACGAAGCAATGAAAGCCCTGCCGTAAGGGCTTGGAGCACAATTTTTGGTACTTGATGGAAGGTTGAATGATGCGTCCGTCATTCCAGATGAAAGGAGTTCGGTAACCCATGAGTAGCCGACCGGTGTTCGAGAAGAAGGAGCT
>JAFUBE010000085.1 GCA_017460365.1 Eggerthellaceae bacterium | reverse complement strand
CACCACAGTGGGCCGCCCGCCTGCCTCGCGTGCCGCCAGGCCCTAACCGGGGCGTGGGCGCGGACCGCCCCGGTTAGGGCCTGGCGGCAAGCGAGGAACGCGTGAAGGCTACATGCGTTTCACGAAGCGGCCGTCGCGGGTGTCGATCTGCAGGACATCGCCGACTTCCACGTACATCGGCACGTTCACCACGGCACCGGTTTCGAGAGTCGCAGGCTTGGTAGAACCCTGCACGGTGTCGCCTTTGAAGCCCGGTTCGGTCTCGGCAACCTCGAGCTCGACGAACATCATGGGCTCGATGCCGATCAGCTCGTCGCCAGCATACTGCAGCGTGACTTCGTCGTTCTCCTTCAGCCACTTGGCCACGTCGCCCACGATGTCGGCGGAAAGCGCCTCCTGCTCGTAGGTGTTGTTGTCCATGAAGTTGAAATCGGCACCATCGTTGTACAGGTACTGCATCTTGCGCGTTTCCATGCGGACCGAATCGAATTTCGTGCCGGCGTTGAACGTGTTGTCGACGACGCGGCCCGTGCGCACGTCGCGCATCTTCGTGCGGACGAACGCACCGCCCTTGCCCGGTTTCACATGCTGGAACTCGATGATCGTCCACAGCTTGTTGTTGTACTCTATGCACATGCCGTTCTTGAAGTCTGCCGTTGAAATTGCCACGGTGGTTCCTCCCCTACGTATTCTTGCAAACTGCTAGATTATAACCATTTCGTGGGTTGATTGCGTGAAGACTTCGTAGCCCGTGTTGGTGATGACGCCGAAATCCTCGAGACGCATGCCGAACTTGCCGGGCAGGTAGATGCCCGGTTCCACCGTGACGACGTTACCAGCGACGAGCGGCTTCTTGTAACGCGGATTCAGCGTGGGAAGCTCGTGCACGTCGAGGCCGACGCCGTGGCCGAGCCCGTGGCCCATCTTGCCGCCGAAGCCGCCTTCCTCGAGCACGCGTTCGGCCAATTCGTGGGCGGCGGCGCCGGTGACGCCGGGCTTCAGCATGGCTTCCACCGCCTCGTTCGCACGGCGCACCGTTTCCCAAGCGGCCGCCATGATGCCCTGCGGACGGCCCAGAAAAACCGTGCGGGTCATGTCGGAGCAATAGCCGTATGCCTTGGCGCCGAAATCCAGCACGACGCACTGGCCGGCTTCGAGGCGGGCGCGGCCGGGAACCGCATGCGGATCGGCTCCGTTTTCACCCGTAGCCACGATGGAGCGGAACGCGAGCCCCTGAGCCCCATGGCGAACCATGAAGTCTTCGAGTTCGAGCTGCACTTCGCGTTCGGTCATGCCTGGACGCATGAATTTAACGATGTGGGCGAATGCCGCATCGGTGACGGCTTGCGCAGCTTTCAAGCGCGTGATTTCGCCGGCGTCTTTCACGGCGCGAAGCCCGAGCACGACCTCGCTCGTCGGGGCAAGGGCTTCGGTCTTGAAGCGCTCGACCATCTTTACGAACTCGGCGTAGGTAATCGTGTCCTCAATGCCGAGCTTGCCGACGATTGGCGCGGTACCGTTCTGCGTGAGCACGTTGTACGCGAACTGGGCGTGGCTCACACGCTCTTCGTTCACGACAATGTCGCTGCCGATCCGCGAGGCACCTGCGCGAACGGCGTTCGCATAGCGGGAATCGGTGTGCAGAAACGCGCGACCGCCCGCAACAAGCAAGCCGTGGGCACGCTCTTCGTCGAAGACGTCGTCGAGCGCGGTGATCCATTGGACATTCGAAGTATCGCGCACGAGTAGCGATGCCACGCCGATGCGATTGAGCGCGTTGCGAACGACCGCCTGGCGTTCGAACGACAGCAAGCCCGCATCGACCGCGGCCACCGAACCGGCAAAGGCGGCCGTATAGTCGATGGGCGGCGCTTCGTGAGCGGGCTTGCGAGTTGTAGCTGAGGCCGCTTCTGGCTCGGGCGCAGATGGTGGTTCTAGCGCGGGGTCCGCTGCGAACGCGATCTGGGACTCGGGTCGCGATTCGGGTTCCGGTTCTGGAGCGGGCATGGGTTCCGGTTCTGGAGCGGGCCTCGACTCGGGTTCGGAAACCGCTTTGCGCGGCGGCGCGCCGAAGAGCTTCATCGACGAATAGTCGGGCTCCTCTTTCGCCTTTTCAGGGGCTTCGCCCGCAACAACGACGTTCTTCCCGGTCGTCACCTGCTCGAATACATCGCCCAGGCGTACGCGTTCCTTGCGCTCGCAGAGCAGATCGATCGCTCGGCAATACCCCTTAATGCCGAGGCCTTTTACCTGAGCGACGCACACAGGGGCGATAACCGAGACCTGACGGAACGGCTCGCGGCCGTTGATGTCGGACAGATGCACCTCGACCACGGGCGTATCGATGGAGCCGATGGCGTCGCGCAATGCGTACGAGTAGTGCGTATGCGCGCCCGGATTGTACACGATGCCGTCGTAGATGCCCGGTGCATCGTGTATTTTCTCGACGAGCTCCCCCTCGCTGTTCGACTGGAAGCACTCGACCGATACGCCGCGCCGCGCGCCGTAATCGGCCACCTCGTCCTCGAGCGTATCGAGCGTGTCATGGCCGTAGATCTCCGGTTCGCGCGTGCCGAGCATGTCGAGGTTAGGGCCGTTAATCACAAGAATCTTGCGCATCCTCATGGATGCCTCCCGTCAATCGTCGCATAGCTACGGTAATGTTACCGCAATTGAGTGAACCACTTCTCGTCAGACACGATCTGGCACATTTGAACCGCCCCGCTTCCCGCCGGGCCCGAACCGGGACGCCGCCGCGTGACTGCCCCACTTACT
>JAFUBE010000795.1 GCA_017460365.1 Eggerthellaceae bacterium | reverse complement strand
CTGACGGGAAGTGTCACACCACGTTCGAAATCGGTATAACGTTACACGATTTTTGGAAACAGCAAGCCTCGGGCGGCGAAATAGCGGCTTGCGTTATATAGAATACGAGCAAGGTTCTCGAGTTCGACCTTATTTTCGAACTGGGATAGCGCATAGCACGAACGGGGTGAAATAGCATGGGAAAAGAGCTGTCGTACATGACGCTGGAAGAGCTCTGGAAGCTGTTTCCCATATCCCTCGTGGAACATGACGGCACATGGCGCCAACAGTACGACGAAATCGAGAACAGCCTTATCGTGCTGCTGTCCGACTGCCCGATCGAGAGAATCAGCCACATAGGAAGTACCGCCGTAGACGGCATCTGGGCGAAAAACATCGTAGACGTCATGGTCGAGTTCTCCGAAAACGCCGACTTGGAAAAGGCGGCAGAGACGCTGAAAGACGCCGGTTTTACCGCAATGTCGAACGTGGGGGCAAGGATCTCGCTCAACCTCGGGTACACGAAGGACGGCTTTGCCGACAAGGTCTACCATATCCATCTTCGGCATGTGGGGGACAACGACGAGCTGTACTTTCGCGATTACCTCATCGCGCATCCCCAGGCCGCCAAGGAATACGAGGCGTTGAAGCTGCGCCTATGGAAAGAATTCGAGCACGACAGAGACGCATACACCGAGGCGAAGACCGAGTTCATCCGAAAAAACACCGCTCAGGCTAGGTATGAGTTCGAGGGAAGGTACTGAGGAACCGGCATCCAGCATCGTGGCGGTCGCTTGTGATAGCTGCCTTGGCTTGCCGCCGGACCTGCAGGCGCCGTTTTTTCGCACGCGGGGCAAGTGCGCCGCATCACGAGCCCGCTCCATCCTCCACCGGCACCGCCGGCTATTTGGCTCGTAGGTTTTCGGACTATATAATGGGCTAACCAGGAGGTTTCTTTGGGTTTGCTCATCCGAAACACGCTCGCCGTTCTCCCCGCTGGCATCGGCCACGCTACCGGCCACCACGACCTATACCTCGAGGGAGGCGACATCGCGGGCATCGACGAGGCGCCCGAAGGATTCACCCCGGACGAGGTTATCGACGGCACGCGCCTCCTAACCATCCCCGGACTGGTGAACGCACACGCGCACACCTACCTGTCCGTGATGCGCAACGCAGCGGACGACCTGGCCTTTAACGACTGGCTCTTCGGCACCATCGTTCCCCTGGAGAGCCATCTGGCACCCGAAGACTGCTACTGGGCATCGCTGCTGTCCCAAGCCGAGATGATTCGCTCGGGCACCACGTGCTTCAACGACATGCAGATGCATGCCGGCCAGACCTCCCGCGCGGTGGTGGAATCGGGCATGCGCGCCGTCGTCTGCCGCGCCTTGGCGAGCGTCAGCTACGGCCGCGACGACCAGCGCATCGCCGAGGCGCTGCGGGAACGCGACGAATTCGCCTGCTGCGACCGGCTGAGCTTTCTCCTGGGCCCCCACGCGCCCTATTCCTGCGGGCCCGATTACCTGCGCATGGTGGCTGACCGGGCGCGCGAAGAGGGCATGGGCATCCACATCCACCTCGCCGAGTCGCAAGGCGAGAGCGTGCGCATATGGGCGCAGCACCACTGCACGCCGGTGGAGTACGTGCGCGACGCCGGCATCTTCGACGTGCCCACCATCGCTGCCCATTGCACGCGCGTCAACGCCTCTGACCGCACCATCCTCGCCGAGCACGGCGTGAACGTGGCGACCAATCCGGCATCCAACATGAAGCTCGGCAACGGTTTCGCGCCTGTGCCGGAACTGATGGAGGCGGGCGTCAACGTATGCCTGGGCACCGACGGCGCCGCATCGAACAACGCGCAGAACATGTTTCGCGAGATGGGCCTGCTGGCCCTCGTGCACAAAGGGTCCCACGAGCTGCCGCGATGCATTTCAGCCGACGACGCCCTGCGCATAGCCACGCGACAAGGCGCCAAGGCATTAGGCTTGCCCTGCGGGTCGATCGAAGTGGGCAAGAAAGCCGACCTGGCGCTGCTCGACCTGGACGCACCCTCGCTCACGCCGTTGGGCGATCCTGTGGCGGCGCTTGCGTACGCCGTCAACGGGTCCGAGGTGGACACGATGATCATCGATGGGAAGGTCGTGCTGCGACATCGCGAACTCACGACCATCGACGAAGAGCGCGTGCGCTTCGAGGTCGCGCGCATTTGCGAGCGGCTAGAGATGTCCTAGGGTCATGATGAATAAATCATTCCGGCCCAGATTCCGCATGGCGGCACGCTTCGCCTTCAAACCTCATTTGCCCACGTCAGTGGGCGCATTCGGTTTTCGGGCGAATCGCGCTCGCCCTGCGAAATCTGGCCTCGAAAGCATTTATTCATCATGACCCTAGCGCGGCGCAAGCCACTCGTCGGCGGAGAGGTTGGAACGCTCCCATGGAACGACTGTGAGCACGTCGTTGTCGCAGTAGCGGCACAGGGGATGCGCCATGCGGCGGAAGGTCTCGATGTCGTCCGCCGAGACGATGGACGCAAGGGGCAGCGAGTCGACGGGGGCGTCGTGCATGTCGTACCCAAAGCGCCGTGCAAACGCGCCATGATGGGCGGCCACCTGACATGGCCAAATCGCTCCGCGCGCAAGCTGCAGGTAGTTCCCGCCGAAGGGGCACGACACAAACGACCGGGCCTGGTCGCAATCCCCCTTGGGGTCGATCGCCAGGCGCAGGAACGCCTCCTTGCCATCCACGGTGCCCGTGATGTCCCTTGCGAAACCCACGCGCACCCCCTTCGCACGTGCGAGCGCCGCAAGATCATTGTAGTCGATGCGCAGGGGGTACGGCGATATGAGAAGCCCCACGCCGCATTCGGCGAGAGTGTGCCAGAAGCCCTCGCCCATGCTCTTGAGCAAAAGCCCGTT
>JAFUBE010000794.1 GCA_017460365.1 Eggerthellaceae bacterium | reverse complement strand
GTTTAGGTCGTCGACTCCCGGCGGGTTGACCAGGTACAGCGACCAGACGATGGCGCCGAACACGAAGATGACGACGGCCACGATGTTCATGACGTCGCGCGGCACGCGGGCGATCATGCGCTCGAGCATCGGGTAGACCCACCAGGTGATGATGCTCGCCACCGCGCCGAACGCCAACGTGTTCTGCAGGCACACCTGACCCATGATGTTTCCGAAATTCTCGCGGTAGTCCCACAGCTGCAGGTCGGCGTTCACGATGAGCCCCATGCTGAATTCAATCGCCGTGCACAGCAGCGCACCCGAGAGGAAGCTGAGAACATAGGCTATCCAGCGTTTCTTGCCGGGGAACTTCTTCTTCAGCCACTCGAACAGCGGGTAGAGCACGAGCGCTATGGCCACGACCGCGAAGCCCTCCATCGGGAACGGGTAGAGCCAATCGCGCCAGAGCATGGTGTTGGATGGGTCGTATTCGCCCTGCACCACGCCCATGATGATGAACTGGCACATGCCCATCTCCATCCAGTGGCCCACGATGGAGAACACGATGAAGTAGATGATGAGGTTGCGGATAAACGGCCAGCCGCGGCGGTTCACGACGAAGTCTACCTTCTCGTAATCGCCCTGGCGCTTCGCGAAATCGTTCACGAGCGTGGCTTTCACGCGTTTCGAGAAGGCAAAGTAGAAGAACAGGAAGATGTAGAACGCGTTGCTCGTTGTAATGGCGATCAGGTTGAAGCGCCCGGTGGCGATATCGAACACCGCAGGCACTACGAAGCAGATCGCCGCCATCGCCATGACGAACGGGCGCGCGATCTTGTACCGGTTGATGAACATCCAGAACGCGACGCCTTCCAAGACGACGGCGATCCAGTCCATGATGCTCGACACGTCGTAGGTCATCGCGTCGCGCGAGGTGAGCATGAGCCATACGAGGTAGACCGCTATATGGCAGGCGAACAGGATCTGCACGACGCGCATGAAGCCCATCTTGCCGGGTTCGCTGAACTTGATGGCATCGTAAGCCTGCTTCGCCGATTTCGTCGCCGCCCTGTGCTCGGCCTTGGCTTTGTTGCGGGCCTCGCGCTCCTTCTTGCGCGCCTCCTTCATGCGCTCGCGGTCGCCCGATTTCTCGGCGATGACGCTCAGGCGCATCGCCTCGTCGGCGCGCTCGTCGGCCTCCATGGCCATGCCCGCCATCGCGACGGCTTGCGCGGCGTCGAGCTGGGCCGACTGGGTGATCTTGGCGCGCTCGGCCTTGCCTGTGCCATACGCGCTGTCGAGCGCACGCTCGGCGTCCTCGAGCGCCTTGAGACGGTTTTCGATTTCGTCAGCGGCGACGTCTTCCGTACGCTCTTCAGTCATGCGGCCTCCTAGCCATTTGTTTGGCCGATCTCCCTGCGTGTATCTCATCTATACTACTGTACGAATAGCGACCATTATATAATAAAAGATCTTGAACAATGACCGTGCGGAACGTCTTCGACCTACCTGGCTCGCCGGTCTTTTTCGGGGTGCGCATCGTAGTAGGCGCGCTTGTCCTCGTACATGCGCGCGTCCGCTTCGATGAGCGCAGCCCTGATCGCCGCGCCGTCAGAAGCGACGCAGTAGCCGATCGCGAATTCAACGCCATCCGCGTCGTGCGCTGCCTGACGCACTGTTTCAACGCGATGGGCCAGCTCGTCTTGCGAGATGCCCGGCACGATGACCACGAACTCGTCACCACCCGCGCGGAAAACCTCGTCGGCCGTAAACGCCTTCAGAAGAGCTTTCGCGCCGTTTTTGAGCAACAGGTCGCCGGCGTTGTGGCCTTCCTTGTCGTTGACCGTTTTCAGCCCGTTCAAATCGGCGTATACGACACCGATCGGGCTGTCGCAATCGCCCTCGAGCGC
>JAFUBE010000793.1 GCA_017460365.1 Eggerthellaceae bacterium | reverse complement strand
GCACCCCGCCGCCACGAAGATGAACCCGATGCGCGACCTGAAGTGCTCTCGTTGCTGCTCTGCCATGCTCCCTCCTCGTTCAAAGACAACAGCGAAGAAGTGTAGCAGAACATGGGCCCGCCCGGAGACGCAGTGCCCCGCTCCCCGCCAAGCCCGGCTGCCCCACTTACTGCCAGACCCAAAGTGGGGTAGTTTCTAGAAAATGCGCTTCATTAGAAGCACATTTTCGCGAAACTACCCCACTTTGGGTCTGGCAGTAAGTGGGGCAGCTTCGCGCGGGGGCGCGTCTAGGTGAAGGAGGCGGCGAGTTCTTCAGCGCCCGGGGTGGTGCCCAAGACGCCATGCACGTTGGAAAAGACGATCGCCTCGACCTGCAAGGCGCCCGCCACGCGGTGGTTCAGCTTGCCAGCCAGGCTTTCCATGACCGATTGCATGGTCTGTTCCTTCTTGCCGCAGGCGATGAGCGCATCGAGCGCGGCATCGGTCGTGGCCGCGGACATGACCTCGGCAATGACGGGCTGCGGGGCGCCCACGAGCGCCGCATGAGCCGCCAGGACCTCGACCCGGCAGTCGGCGACGCGCGAGTGCGTGTTCATGATGCCGCCGGCCACCTTGGCCATCTTGCCGATGTGCCCGACGATGAGCAGCCTCGAGAAACCCAGCACGCATGCTGCATCCAGCGTCGCGCCGAAGTAGTTGGAACACGACACCGCGTCGTCCATGTTCAGCTGCAGCTGCCCGCAAGCGAAATCGCGACCGTAATTGCCGGGGACGATGAGCACGTCTTGAACGCCACGGGCACGCAGCGTGCGCAGTTCCAGTTCAATGGACGAAATGAGCGCGTCCTCGCTCATCGGCCGCACGATGCCGCTCGTCCCGAGCACCGAGATTCCGCCCTCGATGCCGAGGCGCGGGTTGAACGTCTTGGCCGCCAGCTCCACGCCGGCGGGGATGGAAACGGTGACCACCAGGCCGCCGCTTTGGCCCGCCGCATCCAAGGCGGCCTGGGCTTGCTCGGCGATCATCTTGCGAGGCGTGGAATTGATGGCCGCAGCCCCCACGGGCTGGTCAAGCCCTTCGCGGGTCACGCGGCCCACGCCCACGCCGCCGTCGATGACGATTCCCGGCTCGCGGGCGCGCTCGACACGCGCGTAAACGAGGGCGCCGTTGGTCACGTCCGGGTCGTCGCCGGAATCCTTGCGCACCGCGCATTGCGCCCAGCCCTCGCCTTGGTCATGCTCCTCGATTTCCACGATGACGTCGATGCCGGCAGGCGTCGAAACCGTGACCGCGCACACCAGCTGCCCGCGCACCAGCAGCTCAGCGGCAGCGCGCGTGGCGGCAGCGGCACACGTGCCCGTGGTGTAGCCGCAGCGCATGCGCTTCGTGCCCACCGTGATGTACTCTTCCAAAGGTTTCATGCTACGAGTATAGGGCAAGCTCAAAGCCACATAAACGATGGCTTGAGTTATCGATTATCCTTCACGATGACGACCGAGAAATAATCGGCGTCGGCGTCGATGTCGGCAAAGTGCTCGAACACCTTCTCGTCGGGAAGTCCGCAGTTGGCCACCATGCTCGCGCAATCGAGCTGGCCGCGGGCCTTCAACTTGTCGCGCAGCTCGTGCACGGATGCGCCCGACTTCATGAACACCTTGTTGGCGGGCACGTCGAGAATCTCGTCGACATCGGCCGCCATGACCGGCGCCACGAGCAAGCGCTCCGGCCCCTCGCAGAGCGCCACCCCCAGACGGGCGGCGGAAGAGGAAAACGACGTGACGCCGGGAATGATCTCGGCTTCGTATCCGCGCGCGACAACGATGTCGTGCACGTAGATGTATGTGGAATAAATGGCGATATCGCCTAAACACAGGTACGCGACCGACTTGCCCGCATCGAGCAATGCGCACAGGTCATCCGCGATTCGCTCATACGCTGCGAGCACGACCGCGCGGTCCTTCGTCATGGGCGTCGCGCAGTCGAGCAGCTCCTTGCCTCGCAGATGCTCTTCGCAGATGGCATACGCCGTCTGCCGCTTGTGCCCGATGTTGGGAACGGCTACCACATCGGCCCGTTCTATCGTGCGTATCGCCTTCACCGTGAGCAGCTCCGGATCGCCCGGACCGACGCTCACTCCGTAAAGCGTTCCCTTTTCCACAAACGACCTCCGTTCAAACGGGGCCATTCTACAACAATCGCCCTAGGGAGACACGTCTTTACTCCCCATTCCGCGCGCGGTGTGACACTTCCCGTCAG
>JAFUBE010000792.1 GCA_017460365.1 Eggerthellaceae bacterium | reverse complement strand
GCCATGATCGCACGCTACTGCGTGAACACGGCGGGTGTGGCTTCGGCGGGCGGCGACGTCTCGTCTTTCCCGGATGGCGCGTCCATTAGCAGCTGGGCATGCGAAGGCGTTGCCTTCTGCTCCGCGAACGGCCTCGTGAGCGGCTATTCCGACTCCGGCAACTTCGATCCTGCCGGCGACGCCGAGCGTTGCCAGATGGCCAAGATCATCGCTGTCACCGCATACCTGTTCGCCTGAGTCGCGCCGCATAGCGCCGCGCGCCCCCATCCGACCGCGCAGCCGTTTCCGTAAACGCTGCATGCGGGCCCTGTCCTATTCTACATTGTCGATTCTTTAAAATAGCCGGCGCGGGGGAAAGTCCTCCGCGCTGGCCGTCGCCGGGGCGGACACGGCTTTTGTCTATTGTTCTCGATAGCCATCATTATCATGCCACCGCTCCGACGGCGTCTGCTTATCGCTCATAAGGTTGATGTCCTCGCTCCGTAGAATACTGCCGAAGGCGGGCGCCAGACGACTCCAAGGCCAGCGAAAGCCGAGCGATTGGAGTTCTATGAGAAGGAGTGACATCGCCCGTTACGGCGCCTTTTGCGGCATCGACGTCGGCAAGTCGTCGAACTGCGCGGTCGTTCTCGACCGCAGCTGCGACGAACCGCTGATACGGCGCGAGGTGGCCCAGGACGAAGGGGAGATCAGGGCGCTCATCCTGGAGGCGGCGGCTATCGGCGAGGTGCTGGTGACGGTCGACCAGTACGGCGCGTTCGGGCGGCTGGCCGTGGCGGTGGCGCGCGACGTGGGCGTCGACGTCGCCCACATAACGCCGCGCAAGTTCAGGCAAGTCGCCGAGACGTACGGCGAGGGCAAATCCGATGCCAAGGACGCGTTCATCATCGCCGACGTGTCGCGCAGCCAGCCGCGCAACATCGATCCCGTGCCCGAGTATCCCGAGGCGCTCGCCGAGGTCAAGGTGCTGACGTCGGCGCGAGACGACTGCGTGCGCGAACGCACCCGCCTCTACAACCGCCTGCACGACCTCATATCGCAGGCGTGCCCTGCGTTGGAGGCCCTGTTTTCCAAGAAGAGGCTGCACAACGACCTGGAGATCCGCCTCGTCGCGAAGTACGGCGGCCCGTCCGGGTTCCGTCGTGCCGGACGCTCCCGGGCAGCCAGGTGGGCGGCCGGCTTGAGATGGCATGGAACCGACGGCCCCGCCAAGGTCGCCGAGGTGTTCGAGGCCATATCGACGCAAACCGTCGCGATGCCTGCCGGCGAGGCTGTCGAACGGCAGGCGAGGAGGGTCGCGACCCGCATCATCGAGCTCAACGCGGAGGTGGCCGAGCTCAACGCGGAGCTGGAAGCGCTGTCGGCCTTGATCCCGGAGGTCTCCATCCTCAGGAGCGTGCCGGGGATCGGGCCGGTCTACGGCGCCACGATCGCCGCGGAGATAGCCGACGTCTCGCGGTTCGGCGATGCGGCGCACCTCGCCTCGTACGCGGGCGTGGCGCCCGTGCGGGAGACCTCCGGATCGAGCGTCGACAAGAAAAAGAAGCGCAAGGGCGGCAACCGCAGGCTAAAGAACGCCGTCATCCGCTCGGCGCACTGCGCCGCCCAGGTCGACGACCGCGCCGCGGCGTATTACCAGAGGAAGCGCGCCGAGGGCAAGGGTCACAAGCAGGCTCTCCGCGCCCTGGCGCGCCGGCGCATAGACGTTATCTATGCGCTCCTCAGCAACGGAACGTTCTACGAGGCGCAGCACACGGCTAGTTAGCGAGCGCGACATATCCCGAACCGCCGACCCCTGAATTGTATCAGGGGCGACCTCCTTGCACCCTGAAACGCAACCCTGCCTCTATCGTTTATGTAAGCTGCATGGACTCAAGTTCCCCATAGGTTGATAATGACGGAGTTGGGACAAGCGCGTGACACGCAAACCGGGAGTAGCCATGCTGAATCTGAAGAAGGTGCTGGGCGCAAAGCCCAAGGAGCACGTGATATCCAAGCTTGCAACCCTGTACACGCCCTAGGGAGAAGCGCTCGACGACGACCATGTGCTGGAAGAGCACCCCGACCCGCAATTCGCTCGTGCCGAATACCGCGTGCTGAACGGGCGCTGGCAGTGCGCTTTCGTGCAAAGCGGGCACGCCCCGACCGGCAATTTGCAAGCAGTCGTGGAAAGTGCAGCCGCTCCTGCCGATGAAGCCTTCGACTGCGAAATCATCGTGCCCTTCTCGCCCGAGGCCCCTCTTTCCAACGTGAACCGCCAGCTGCAACCCGACGAGCTGCTGTGGTATCGCCGCATGTTCGATGCACCCGCCCTTGAAGCCGGCAAGCGGCTCCTCCTGCATTTCCAAG
>JAFUBE010000084.1 GCA_017460365.1 Eggerthellaceae bacterium | reverse complement strand
TGGGTAAGCCGATAGCCATGCCCGACGTTTCGGCGACAACCCGCTACGGCTATAGCAATGATTGGGATAAGTACACGTTATGCGAGGTCATGCAAGCGTTCCTGGGCGCATCGTCTGGCAATCTCGGCGGCCTGTACTGCATCAACGTCCTCGATCCCGATGTGCACAAGGCATCGACCGACACTGAGGTTGAGGTCACGTTCAAAGACGGCATCGGCACGATCACCGACGAGCTTGCGATCATCAAAACCATCGCTGTTGCCGGCGTCACCGCCGCGAACACTTCCGCAAGCTACGATTGGGCAACCGGGGCTATCACGATCAAGGCAGCCGACACGACCGGCGCGAAGACGGTGACTTATCGCCGCGTGAACCTCGAAGCCGTCACGGCTGCCACCGTCGTTAGCGCAGTTCCGGCGATTGATGACCTTTACCCGCTCGAAAACGTGATTCCGAACATCCTGATTGCGCCGGGTTGGACTGATAACGTTGCCGTCTATTCCGCGTTCGTAACCAAGGCGCAGGCGATCGATGGGCATTTCCTTGGGTTCGTGCTTGCCGACATTCCCGCTGCCGCCACGTCAACAGACACGATCGAAGAAGCTATAGCCTGGAAGGCGTCTAACGACTACACTTCGAAGTTCTCGAAAGTATGCTGGCCCTGCATGAGTGATGCCGCCGGCGTCATTTACCACCTTTCGACGCTCTTCGCTCGCGAGATGGTTCGAAACGATGCGCTCAACGATGGCGTTCCCTACGTAACCGCGTCGAATACTTCCCTCGCAGGTGCCGGCGTGTGCCTGAAAGACGGCACGCCCGTGAAGATGTACATCGAGGATGGCAACCAGCTCTGCGAGTATGGTATTTCTACGGCTGTCGCTTGGGGTGGCGAAGTCCGCTTGTGGGGCGGCCATACGGCAGGCTACGCTTTCGCCAATAGAAAGCAGGAGGCAAGCGCGATCTTCGATACCAACATCCGCATGCTGAGCTACATCATAAACAGCTTCCAGACTCGCTGGATCGATGAGATCGATGAGCCCATGACGCGCGCTTTGCAAGAGACGATCCTTTTCACGGAGCAATCAATCCTCGATGGGCTCGTGGCGCAAGGCGCACTCATCGGAAACCCGGTAGTTTCGTTCATCCCAAGCAGCAACACCGACAGCGATATTGTCGAGGGCACGTTCACTTGGGATATGGTCGTTACCGTCACGCCTCAGTTCAAGACGGCGCGCGCGGTCGTGGCGTATTCGACCGATGGTTTCGACGTTTACATTACGAGCGGGGAGGAAGGTGAGTAAGCCATGGCAGGGTTCATCAACAAAACGTCCGTCATCGAGGCGGCAACGATCTACCTGGGCGGCAAGCTGGTCGGCAACGATTACAAGGTCAGCCTTCCCGACGTGGTTCCCGTCACCGCCGACGTTGGCGGCCTGATGGGCAACATGAACATTCCGTTGCTCAACACGCTCGAATCTATGGAGATGACGATCACGAAGATCGGAATCGACAAGTACGCGCCGCGCCTGTGTTCGCCGGGTAAGAAAGACCTCATGATCAAATGGGTGCAAGACGAGATTGACAAAACCGGCGATGTTAAGCCGGTCGGGTGCAAGATTCTCGTAGGCTGTCTTTCGAAGGCGTACATGCCGGCTGCAGATTTGGAGGTTGGCAGCGCAACCGAGTTCGATTGCCCGTATGAGGTCTTCAACTACAAGCTGTATGTCGGCGGTACGCTCGTGTTCCACGTGAACCGCATGACCGGCGTTCTGAAAGCCTGGAACGGTAAGAAGCTCGTTGACCACTCGGCGAAGTTCAGCAAGTTGCTTTAGCCGACGTTCCATGAAAGCGCATTTTGAAAGTGCACTTTCAAAAAGCCTAAGCCAAGGGCCCGGTTCTCGGGCCCTTGTTTTGTGATTGGAGAAACAATGCTTGAAACAATCGAACTGCGCAAGCCCGTCATGATCGACGGCGAGGCCGTGCGCGAGCTCACTTGCGACACCGATCTGATCACGTCCGATCAGTTCATCGACGCCGAGATTCTAGCCGCGAACGCGGCCATGCGGCTTCGCAAGATGTCAACGAAGGTCGTGGAGCTCGATGCGGGGTTCCACTATTACCTGGGAGTCATGGCAATCCTGGCCGTTAATCCGGGCTACGTCGTTGAGGACGTTGAGCGCATCAAGGGGCCGGACGTGTTGAAGGTCATGAAGGTCGGCCGAAATTTTATGATTGCCGGTGCGGAGGAGGACGAAGACGAGGACTCTGCACCGATCGAGGATTGGGAGGACGAAGAGCCAGAGGGCGAAGAGCCGGGCGATCTCCCGATTCTGGGATAAGGGGCGCTGAGCTGCGGCGAGCCATGCGTAACTACTGCCGCGTTTACCACACCTCAATCGACTACCTGAACAAGATGCCCATTTCGCGTCTGATTTCGGAGCTGGAAGACGCTGCTGAGGATTTAGCCGAAGAGCAGCGGCAACGCGAAAAGCGCATGAAGCAAGAGAAAGCCAAGGCGAAGGCCGTGAAGCATTCACGGCCACGGCATAGGAGAAGATGACATGGCGAAGACGATGAAAGCCACCATAGAGCTTGGCGGCAAGGTTGACAATTCGCTGATCAAGTCCATGTCTACCGCCGAAAAGCAGATGGCTCTTTTGAAAAGCGCCAGCGGCGCGATGGGAAGGGCGATGAAGGTCGGCGCTGCTGCAGCTGCGGCCGGTGCCGTCATACTCGCAAAGAAGAGCGTCGATGCTTACAAGGCGATTGAGGAGGGATCGAACAACGTCATCAAGGCAACCGGAGCGACCGGTGATGTTGCCAAGGAGCTGATCGACGTATACAAAAACGTGTCACGTAACGTCGTGGGCGAGTTCAGCGACATTGGTAGCGCCGTTGGCGAACTCAATACGCGATTCGGCCTCGAAGGCGAGGCGCTTCAAGACGCCAGCGAGCAGGCGATGAAATACGCCAAGAT
>JAFUBE010000791.1 GCA_017460365.1 Eggerthellaceae bacterium | reverse complement strand
CGCACACGGGTTGGGGGTTAAGACGCGTTTCCTTAGGAATTCTGCTCGCGCGCGGCGACGATATCCAAAAGGTAGCCGGGGGTGAAATACTTGTCCATGAACTGGTAGTAGCCGACCAAGGGGAGCACGGCCTTATACTGGTCGGCAAGAAGGCCCTGTTCGATATGCAGGTCGTCCGGCCCGGCGATGACCATGACGTTCTGGTCGTCGGCCGAATACGCCTTCCAATCGATGCTGTCTGTCGACGGGTTGCCGCAGCGTGCGAAATTGGTCCACGTCTGCTGAGTGGCCTCGAAGATTTCATTGGGGATGTTCGTGCCGTTGAAGGCGCTGCCTGCCCCGAGGCCGCGAAGGTTGAACACGAACAGGAGCTCCACGGAATGCGCCGCCCCCACGTCCGCGTCGCTGCCCGGGTACGACCAGTAGTAGCTAAACGTCTAGTTGAAGGCGCTTTGCACGTCGAGCTGCTGGAGCATGGGGACCCTGAACATGAGCTCGTCTATGAACTCCGTCTCGATCAATCCCGGCTCCTGGAACCTGCAGACCCGCTGGAATTCCTCGTAGTATTTCTTGTCCTCTTCCTTCAGGTAGGGGACCGCGTCGCCCACGGCATTCTGTGCGAATTGCTTTTGCTCTTCGAGGTTCAGACACGGGCCCTCGCCCATGAACAGCCTGGCCTCGTCGGCCGTGCTGCCGGCCATGATGGTTATGTGCTTCGCATAGCCCTTCTTGTACAGCTCGATGGGCGCCTCGGGGAGAACCTCTGAGCCGTTGCCGTAGTAGGGGCAGGACGTGAACTTGCCGACCGCTGCGACATACGCCTCCTGGAGCTCCTCTTCGCTCAGCGCCATGATGTCGTCCATGGTCTTGCAGCCGGTGTGCTCGAGCAGCGCCCGGGTCTTGCCCTGCGCGGCTTCGCAGTCGACCGGGAAGGCCAAGGTGGTCGAGCCGCTCTGGGCGATGACCTTCTGGAAATACTGGTTCGCCTCTTTCATGACCGGCAGGATGGAGACCGAACCGCCGCCGGCGCTTTGCCCGAAGATGGTCACGTTGCCGGGGTCGCCGCCGAAAGCGGCGATGTTCTCGTGCACCCACCTGAGCGCCATAGCCTGGTCGAGCAGGCCGTTGCAGGGCGCCGTCTTGAAGTTCTCGCCCCCGGGCACCGACGAGAAGTCCATGAAACCGTACATGTTCAGGCGGTAGTTGATGGTCACCAGGACGATGTCGCTTTGCGCCTGGACGAGGTTGGCTCCGCTGTAGGAGGCATGCGCGCCCGAGCCGACGACGTACGCCCCGCCGTGAATCCAGACCATCACCGGCTTCTTCTCGGTCTTGTCGTCGGCGTTGACCCAGATGTTCAGGTAGAGGCAGTCCTCGGAGGCCTGGTTCTGAACGCAGTCATCATAGCCGTGTGCGCCGAAAGCGCACTTTCCATAATACTTGGCCTCAAAGACCTTCTCGTTCGCGTCCACGTACTCCGGCGCCTTGAAACGGCGCTCGCCTGCGGGCGGCTTCGCGAAGGGGATGCCCAACCACGACGCGACCCCGTGTTCCTCGGTTCCAACGAAGGTGCCGTTCGCGCACTTCACGGCATGGGCCTCGTCGTAGTCTCCCGTGATTTCGCTGTTCAAGGTGTCATAGTGCTCGAAACGGACTAGATCTTTGAATTCCCTTTTCATATCGCGGACTCCTTTCGCCTTCTTACCCT
>JAFUBE010000083.1 GCA_017460365.1 Eggerthellaceae bacterium | reverse complement strand
GGGGTCAGAGAGCGCTGGCCCCGCCGCTTTCTCCTATCGTCACCCTCCCGCTTCACGTCTGCTATAACACGTACCGCGACGTCGAGCGAACAGGAGACGCTCTTTATCCCCTATTTTGTCATCAATCCCGAGCCGAAGGCGAGGGATCTCCAGCGTCCCGAGCGGGGGAGATTCCTCGCTTCGCTCGGAATGACAGAATGGTTGGCGGATAAAGAATCGTTTCCAAAAGGACGATCCTTCAGCACTTTTGTCCTATAACTCGACAAAACGTATTGGTCAGGCCAAAAGAAAAGGCCAGGATTTGCATCCTGACCTGGCGTGCCGTGGTGGAGATGATAGGATTCGAACCCACGACCCCCACGTTGCGAACGTGATGCTCTCCCAGCTGAGCTACATCCCCACATGTATGTGCGCTTTCACGCAAAGCAGTATTTTGGTCGGTCGCGCAAAATTTGTCAAGTATGAAAAGCGTTTGCTTGCAGGTATGTGGACAAACGTTGAATTGCTTCGGCTTCGGCCGCTTACGCGAGTAGGCGCTCTTCGGTGGCCATCTTTGCATCGACTTCGGGGATAACCGGAGCGAGTTCGCTTTCGGGCTCGATCACGAACGGCTCGAACAGCGGCTCGCCGTTTTGGGACAGTTCCACGGTGCCGGTCAGCACGTCGACGTATTGGTACGATTGGCGAGCGGTGCGGCCGCGCTTCCGGTCGATTTCCATGATGAACAGACGCGGGTGAACTTGCGTGAGGACGCCTTCGCTTTCAACGATTTTCGATCGGCCCATGTTAGCGCGCACGCGCAGCCGCTGGCCGACGAAATCGTTCAGGGTGTCGTGGATGGAATCGACAATTTTCGCTTGCTGAGCTAGGTCCATACTATCTCTCCCTCAAGAACACAGACTAAAATCGCCGACAATTCTAGCACTCCCGTCAAGGTGATTTCAACGTGTCGTGCAACTGCGGCAATTGCGGCTCATAAAAGTCCCAAAATCGGGAAAGGCTCCGCTTTCCTAGTCGAAAGCAGCCCGTTTCAGGCGTTCATTCGTATAATGGTGTGAATATGCCCGCATTACGAAAGGATGCCCATGAAAGCGCTCATCCCCGCTGCCGGCCTCGGCACCCGTTTCCTACCCGCGACGAAGGCTCAACCCAAGGAGATGCTGCTTGTCGTCGATCGCCCCGCGATTCAGTACGTTGTCGAGGAAGGCCTCGCCAGCGCTGCCGACGAGGTGGTCATCATCAACAGCCGCTCCAAAAAAGTGATCGAAGACCACTTCGCGCCCGACCCCGAGCTCGTCTCGCTGTTGCGCGAGCGCGGGAAAAACGCCTATGCCGACGAGGTCGAGCGCGTGGGGAACATGAACGTGAGCTACGTGTACCAGGACGAGGCGCTCGGCCTTGGGCATGCGGTGCGCTGCGCCGCCGAAAAAACCGGCGATGAGGCCTTTTACGTGTTGCTCGGCGACGTGCTCGTACCGAACAACAAAATGCTGCCCCGCATGCAGGAAGTCTCCGACGCGCACGGCGGCGCCAGCGTGATTGCGGTCATGCCCGTGCCTCAGGAGGAAGTGAAGCGCTTCGGCGTGATTGCAGGCGCACCGGTTGCCGATGACGTTTGGAAGGTCGATTCGCTGGTGGAAAAGCCGGCCCCCGAAGAGGCGCCGTCGAACCTGGCCGTGTTCGGCCGCTACCTGCTGTCGGCGCGCGTGATGGAATTGCTCGCCGACGTGAAGCCCGGCGTGGGCGGCGAAATCCAGCTGACCGACGCCCTCGACGCCGTGTTGCGCGAAGAGGAAATGTACGCGCTTGTGATCGATCCGTCCGACGGCTTCGACACCGGTACCGTGGAGTCCTGGCTCGAGACGAACAACATTCTCTGGAAGCAACGTCCTGAATAGCGGCTGCGGGATTAACGGCTTCTGCTACAGCTTGCGGAACGGAGGGGTGAATCAGCGCTTACTTAGAGCGGAGGTAAACATGCAATCGGCAGATATATCGCGCAGGGAAGCTC
>JAFUBE010000790.1 GCA_017460365.1 Eggerthellaceae bacterium | reverse complement strand
CCGCCCCGCTCCCCGCCGGACCCGAAACGGGTCCGGCGGGGAGCGGGGCGGAAGGCCGATCTAACCGCGTAAATGTGATTTTATGAAAATGCGGACCACCAAGAATAGTATGGCAGCCAAAGTCTGGCACAGCAGCTTGCGACCCTTGGAAATCAGTTGTGAAATTGTGGAAACGAGGTTCGTTAAGTAACATTTTTCAGCTAAGATCGAGCCACAAATCAATAGCGGCCGTTCTTCTATACGGAAGGAGCGGGAATGGGCAATTCACAGTTTAATTTCAGCATGCCCCCGGAGAATCACCACTATGCACCGGTTAGGAGCGTTAGCACGCCGGCGCACAAAAAGACTAGGCTGAACACGGTAGCGGTAGCGGTCGTGTCGATGCTCGGCGGAGTGCTCGCCACGACAGGCGTAGCGTTTGCCTTGCTGCCCGCCGTAGCGGGTTCAAATGTCTCGGAGGCGTTCGGTGACGTTCCTTCGTCATCGTCTTCGCAGGTCGCAAGCGCCAAAACGCAGACAGTTTCTGGCGATCAGGCGGTAAAAACAGTCCCTGCCGTGGCCAAGGGCAATCAGGTTAACGGTTTGAAGGCATCCCTTGAAAACGAGGTGAAGTCGGCTTATCCGGTGCATCGTGCGAGCGATGTGACGGCCCAGGAAGTCGAACAAGCCGTTGATCAAGTCGCGGTGGCAGCGGCGTACGTTTCCGAGCCCGTTGCAGAACCGGTGGAAGTCGCCAGCGCGGAGCCCGAGCAGCGCACCTGGGTGGAAGGTTGGACCGAGGAGATCGTTCACCCCGCCGTGTACGACGATATCCCCAATTACGAGAGCTATATCTGCACCGAGTGCGGCTATGAGTCGCTCGATGCATCTGATATAGTTGCGCATATGGACGGCCACGATGCGGGCGATTACCTTACAGTCGACAACGATTGCCCGAAGGTCGTTCTCGAAGAAGAGTGGACCGAGAAGATCGAACACGAAGGGCACTGGGAGTAGCGCGATTTCCACCCCTCGATGGCGCTCTCGGCCATGCGGACTCGGGCGTCCGTGGGAAGGATGAGCACCATGAGGTCAGTGCTTCGTGCGTTGTTGGCTTGTACCCTGACTTTTCTACTCGCGTTTGCAACCCCGCTTGCGGCATACGCCGAGCTGACGGGAGCAGACGCGAGCACTATTTCCAATGCCAATTCAGACAAAGGCACAATTGCAACGTCTGAAGGCGCAGATGGCCAGCAATCTGTATCGGAAACCGGTTCGGAAATCGTGCAGGATCTCGCATCTGGCTCGGAATCGGGGTCCGGCTCCGGATCGGATCAAGAGCCGGCAGATGATCCCAACCCGGAGCCCGGGCCCGACCCAGAGCCCGACCCGGAACCCGAACCAGAACCAGAACCTGAACCCGAGCCCGAACCCGAACCGATTCTCACCTGGTCTTTCGAGAAGAAAAGCGCGGGCGTGTATGTGGTTGGCTGTGCGGTTTCAGAGGGCGCTGATCCGAGCGAGTACAGCGATGCCGTGGTGCCCGATGTGGCCGAAATCGACGGCGAGCTAGAGCCTGTTATCGGTATTACAGCTGGGGAAAAGGGCGCTTGGTCGATGTTCACTTCTTTGACCTTGCCAGATAGCCTCAAGTACATCGATGCCGCCACCTTTAACGGGTGCGCCGATTTGCAAAGCGTCGTTTTCGGCGATTCTCCAGAACTCCAAGAAATAGGCAACGAAGCCTTCAAGGGGACTGGGATTTCGGTCGTCTATTTCCCCGCAACAGTGAAATCAATAGGCGAGAGCGCGTTCTCGAATTGCACGAAACTTGCCGCAGTGACATTCGAGGCGGCCGACAATTCACCAAGCCTGGGCAAAAGCCTCTTCTCGGGATGCGCTTCGCTACGGACAATCAGGCTGCCGTCAGGGGTTGCGAAAATCGAAGATTACATGTTCGACGGGTGCTCTTCCCTTGCGTCGTTTGCTATACCTGAAGGGGTTACCGGCATCGGAGAGGGCGCCTTCCAGAATTCCGGCATTGCGGGCATGGTGTCTATTCCGAGCGCCGTAACCGAATTGGGCGAATCGGCGTTTTCGGGTTGCTCGGCCCTTGCAAGCGTAACGTTTGGCTCAGAATCAACGTTGGCCGAACTGGAAGCCGCGATGTTCAAATCGTGTGCAAACCTAAGAAGCGTAACGTTGCCCGCGTCCATTAAGACCATAGGCAAGGAAGCGTTTAGCGGATGCAAGAACCTGACCGGTCTAGATTTCGCCAGCTTGGGCAATCTCACCACGATCGACGGATATGCTTTCGTGAATACGAAACTGGAAAGCATCACGGTCCCCGGCTCTCTTACAACAGTGCGGGGGTATGCGATTTCCCAATGTGCGTCGCTGACTTCAATTGCCTTCCCCGAAGATTCGAAATTGGTGCTGCTCGACGGCGCAGTATTTCCGTTCTGCACGAGCCTTGCTTCGGTAACCCTTCCCACATCTTCGAGCTTGTCGCAGTTAGTGGCGACTTTTTATGGGTGCACATCGCTTGAGACGATAGAGATACCGAATTCGGTGAAGCTGATAGCGAGCTATACGTTCCAAGATTGTGCGAACCTTCAAAGCGTTACAGGTTGTGCGGGGCTTGAGCGCATCCAGGCTAAGGCGTTTGCCAATTCGGGTATCGAGAGCTTCCCATATGGTGCTGAGCAGTTGAAATACGTCGACAAGGATGCATTTGAGAATTGCGCGAACTTCAGGATGGAGAACTTCGCCAGCGCTGGTCTCGACGAGCAGGGGGGTGGATATTACCGCTACGATGCGACCGTGCAGATTTCCGGGTATGAAAGTTACCAGCTTGCCGATGGTGCGCTCGATGCGGTGAATGCCTACCGAAAGGATACGGCGAAGCTGGAGGACGCTGATTTGGTAGTCGACGCCAATCTGCAGAAGGCCGCCATGATCCGCGCGGCGGAACTTTCGGTCCGCTACTCTCAGACCCGGCCCCTCGGCTTGAGCTATGAAACGGTGCAGGGAGGCGTTGCGCAAACAGCTGGATACGAGGCGTTTTCGGCGGGGCAGCTTCCGGGTAGCGGCGCTGTAACTGCCATGACTGGCACGGACAGAACCGGGTTTGCAGATGCCAATTACAAATCGGTGGGCATCGGGTGCTTCATGCAAAACAACGTCTATTACTGGGTGTTCCATTTCAGCGAAGACCCCGCTAACACCGAGGGCGTGGTAACGTCGGGCGAGTCGTTCCAAACCCTTTCAGTGGGGCTTCTCGCGGACAAGTACCTTCCCTACCTCGAGAGTGCGCCGCTTTCAGATACTGCGATTCTGAAGGCGGGCGAATCGACCAGGCTTCAGGTGACGTGCAGGAGCTCGGAGGGCAATGCGCGGTATTCCGCGCAGCTCGACATCCCGAGTAGCGTGATCTTCTATTCCCGGAACGACAAGGTGGCTAAAGTGAACCAGACCACCGGCGAAGTCGAATTCCTGAGCGGTGGCAAGGCTGAGATCCTCGTCAGCTTGAAGGGCCTCGAGAACAACTCAGACATCGTGACGTCGAGCGTGTATAAGATAGCCCCACGCGACAACGTGACGGACGCGACCATCGACGGCATCAAGAATATGGTCTACACGGGTGGGAAGATCACCCAAAGCATCACGGTGAAGTACGGCTCTAAGACCCTGACAGCAGGTCAGGATTACACCATAAGCTACAAGAACAACAGGAATGCGGGAACCGCGACTGCGGTCATCACGGGGATAGGGAAGTATGAAGGTGCCGTAAGCAAGACCTTCACCATAAAGAAGGCAGCGCAGCCCATGAGCGTTGCGGCAAAAGCGAATCCCGTTGCCGCCAAATCGAAGCCGTTCGCAATCGTAAAGGTGAAAGGTGCCAAGGGCACTGTTACATACACCAACAAATCAACAAACGCGAAGGCGAAAAAATTCACTGTGGATAAGGCGACGGGCAAAGTTTCGGTGCCGAAAGGAACCAAGGCGGGCACATACAAAGTTCGCGTGAAAGTATCTGCCGCAGGAACGAACAATTACAAAGCAGGCGCCAAAACCGTAACGGTGAAAGTGCGCGTAAACTGAGGCCACCGATTCCCGCCCGTCCCTCAACGGCGCTTCTGCCCCACTTATCGCTAGACCCGAAGTGGCGCGATGCTTTTGCGCCATATCCTGCGTGTGCTAATATCCAAGCGGTAAACGACGAGAGAGAGGAAAATATGGCAGACAACGAAGAACTCGACTGTGGGGGCGCATGTTCTGGCTGCAACGTGGAAGGGTGCGGTTCGCGTACCGAGCCGCCTGCGCCGCGCGGTCGCAAGAACGTGAAACACCTCATCGGTGTGGTTTCGGGCAAGGGCGGCGTTGGAAAGTCGCTCGTCACGAGCTTGCTGGCATCCGAGCTGAGCAAGCGCGGCTACAAAGTGGGCATCCTCGACGCTGACGTAACCGGGCCCTCCATTCCGAAGACGTTCGGCATAACCGGGCGCCTCACCGCCGACCAAGACGGAATCAATCCCGCGCTTACCGATTCAGGCATAAAGGTGATGTCGCTGAACCTCATGCTTCCGCAAGACGACATGCCCGTTGCATGGCGCGGCCCGGTCATCACCGGCATCCTGAACCAATTCTGGAACGAAACCAATTGGGAGGATCTCGATTACCTGCTGCTCGACATGCCTCCGGGGACATCTGACGTGTTCCTCACCGTCATGCAGCAATTCCCGCTCGACGGCATCGTTACCGTGTCGGCACCGCAGGAGCTGGTCGCCATGATCGTCGGCAAGGCCGTTAACCTTGCGCACGATATGAACGTGCCGGTGGTGGGCTTGGTCGAGAACATGGCGTACTTCAAGTGCGATGACTGCGGCAAAGAGCATTTCATCTTCGGGGAACCGCAGGGGACGGCGGTTGCGCGCCGTTACCAGATCCCCTCTACGGCAACGCTGCCGCTCGACCCTGCCTTCGCACGCTTGGTAGATGCGGGGAAGGTGGAAGAATACGACGTGGAAGGCGCGCTCGACAGCGTTATCGGGCAAATCGAAGCCAATGCCGCGCGCAAGGACGCAGCCGCCGAGTAGCGTTCGATTAGGCAAAACATTTTCGCATTGAAGCACGCATACGGGCGTGCTTCTTGCTATCATGTGATAAGGGATAATCGACCGATTTGAAGGGAGTCGTCATGGGAGCAAAAGCTGAGGAAAAGCTCGATATCTCAATCGATGAGTTGAAGACGTACCTGCATGCCCACCATTCGGTGTTCATGGATGTGAACGGTGAAGAGTATTACCTCACCGACGTCAACGATCGCTACTGGCGTGTGCAGGACACGAAAAAGCTCAACGAGAAAGGTCATTTCGTCGATTGCAGCGAGCTTGTTCCTACGCTGTCCGAGTTCCTCGACCTTCCCTTCGGCGAGGAAAACAAATCGATTACCGAGCGTTTCGACGAGGCCGACTTCTACGAATCGATAAAACCGGAATAATTTAGAGAATTCGCTTGACCATATTTTTCGTTCTGCTAATATAGTCAACGCACTTTTCGGGGCATTAGCTCAGCTGGGAGAGCGCATGGCTGGCAGCCATGAGGTCAGGGGTTTGATCCCCCTATGCTCCACCACTAAAACAGCAGGTCAGTTGTTTGT
>JAFUBE010000789.1 GCA_017460365.1 Eggerthellaceae bacterium | reverse complement strand
TGCCAGACCCAAAGTGGGGGATTTCCTCGGACATGCGCTTCGAGGGAAGCGCATGACCGGGAAATTGCCCCACTTTGGGTCTGGCCGTACGTGGGGCGCTCCCGGGCGGGGCGGCGGCTACGTGTATACTTTTCCAGAACGAAGGAGAGGTGCACCATGCCCAAGAAAATCGCCGTGATCGATGGAAATTCGCTGATGCACCGCGCTTACCACGCGGTTCCGCCCACCATGAACGCGCCCGACGGCACGCCCACCAACGCCGTGTTCGGGTTCTGCTCGATGCTGTTCAAGTTCGTCGAGATGGCGCAGCCCGATGGCATCGTGTGCGCGTTCGACGCCGGCAAGCCGAAGTTCCGCATGGAGGCGATGGAGCAATACAAGGCGCAGCGCCCGCCGATGGATGACGAACTACGCGTGCAGTTTCCCGTGATTGAAAGCCTGCTTGAGGCCATGAACATCCCCGTCGTGAAGGTGAAGGGCTGGGAAGGCGACGACATCTTGGGCACGGTGGCGGCCCGCGACGAGGCGCGCGGCTACGAGACGCTGCTCGTGTCGGGCGACAAGGACGTGAACCAGCTGGTCACCGAGCTCACGCACGTGGTCACCACGAAGAAGGGTATCACCGACGTCGTCATCTACGATCCTGAAACCGTGCAGGAAAAATACGGCATCACGCCGGCGCAGTTCCCCGATTACCTGGGGTTCATGGGCGATGCGTCCGACAACATCCCCGGCGTGCCCGGCATCGGGCCGAAGTCGGCGCAGAAGCTGCTCAGCGCTTACGGCACGATGGAGGGGGTGTACGACAACCTCGACAAGCTGAAAGGCAAGCAGCTCGAACATATTCGCGACAACCGCGAACTCGCGTTCCTTTCGCGCAAGATCGCCACCATCGTGCGCGACCTCGATTTCGAGCTCGATGTCGACGAAGTCGCATGGCCCTCGTTCGAAACCGACGCCGTCGTCGAGGCATTCGGCGCGATTCGCTTCAACGCCCACCTCGAGCGCCTGCTGCGGTTGGCAGGGCGGGAGGGCGCAGCGCCTGCCGCTGCGTGCTTCGAGGCGACCGAGGCGCTCGCCGGAGAGGAAGCAGGCAAGCTGGTCGATAAGGCGATCGCGGCCGGTGAGATGATCGGCGTGTCGGTGGTTAGGCCCGAGCAGGAATCGCTGTTCGGATCGGGTGTTCTCGTCGGGTTCGCGACCGACGGGGCATGTGCGCTGCTCGAAGGTGACCAGGCTCTTGCCGCGCTCGCCCGCGTCGTGCGCGAGGGCAAGCTCGCGGCGCTCGACGTGAAGGCGACCTTCCACGAGGTGTACCCGGTCGACTCGTCGGCAGAGGCGCTCGTCGACGACGCCGACCTGATTTCAGCCGACATCTTCGACGTGGCGCTTGCGGCATACGTGCTCAACTCGTCGACGGGCAAGTACCCGCTCGACGCGCTGATGGAGACGTATTGCAGCGTCGCCCTTCCCGAAACCGAAACCGACCGCGAACGTGCGGCCGTCGAGGCGCAGGCGGTCCGCGCGCTTGCGGGACCGCTCGCCAAAGAGCTCGAACGCGAAGATGACCAGGGTGTGTACAGCCGCATCGATTTACCGCTCGTGAGCGTGCTCGCCATCATGGAGCGCAACGGCGCTCCGATCGACGCGGCCCAGCTCGCCGAGCTCGGCGCATCGACCCAATCCGACATCGACGCCCTGAAAGCGCAGATCTTCGAGCTGGCAGGCGAAGAATTCAACGTCGATTCGCCCAAGCAGCTCGGCCATATCCTCTTCGAGGTGCTCGAGCTGCCGCATGGCAAGAAGAACCAGCGCGGGTATTCGACCGACGCGCAGGTGCTGAAGAAGCTCTCCGAGGTTCACGAGCTGCCGGCGCTCGTGCTGCATTACCGCGAGTTCGCGAAGATAAAGTCCACCTATATAGATGCGCTGCCGCAGATCGCGCAGCGCTACGGCGACCGGCGCGTGCATACGTCGTTCAACGAAACCGTAACGGCAACGGGGCGGCTGTCTTCGTCCGACCCGAATTTGCAGAACATTCCCGTGCGCACCGATTTCGGCCGCAAGATCCGGGCGTGCTTCGGCGCGAACGACGAGGGTTCGGTGTTCCTGTCGGCAGACTATTCGCAGATCGAGCTGCGTCTGCTCGCGCACCTTTCGGGCGACGAGCACCTGGTCGCGGCTTTCAACTCGGGCGCCGACTTCCACGCGTCCACCGCGGCGCGCGTGTTCGGCGCGCCGGTCGAGGAAGTGACCTCGCAGATGCGCAGCCGCGCGAAGGCCGTGAACTTCGGAATCGTATACGGCCAGCAGGCGTTCGGCCTGGCGCAGAGCCTTGAGATTCCGATGGCCGAGGCCAAGGAGATGATCGACCGCTACTTCGAGGCGTACCCCGGTGTGCGCGCCTACCTCGACCGCACGGTGGACGAAGCGCGCGAGAAGGGCTATGCGGAGACGATGTTCGGGCGCCGCAGGCACATTCCCGAGCTTTCCGCCCGCAACGCCGTGCAGCGCGGCTTCGGAGAGCGCACGGCGATGAACCACCCGATGCAGGGCTCGGCGGCCGACATCATCAAGATGGCGATGAACGAGGTGGCCCGCCGCCTGCTTGCCGACGGCTTCGAAGCGCGCCTGCTCATCCAGGTGCACGACGAGCTCGACTTCTCCGTTCCCACTCATGAAATCGACCGCCTGAGCGCAATGGTGAAAGAAGTCATGGAAAACGTCGTCGAGCTGCAGGTTCCCCTCATCGCCGACGTCAGCTACGGCAAAACCTGGGCCGAAGCCCACTAGCCCTCGCCAAGCGCATGTGTGGAGAAACGCCGACGCAGGTTGACTTGCCGCAGGTCCGCTAGTAAAGTGCATCTTTGCGTCTTTGGGCGCACGCACAGATGGCACGTTCCACCCATACGTGTCGTCGTG
>JAFUBE010000082.1 GCA_017460365.1 Eggerthellaceae bacterium | reverse complement strand
TCCCGCCACCACGCCGGACGTTGGCAAATCGCCCGCAACGAGCGAACGGAACGAGGGAGCGCCGCTCGTCGTGGACGGGCTTGCGAACACGAGGTTCTTAGTCGTGGTCGCGGTACCGGTGCCGCCGTTGGCGACCGGCAACGCCCCGGTGGTGTCGCCTAATCCCATGGCGTTCCGGGTGGCTTGCAGGCTTGAATTCCCCGTGCCGCCATTGGCAGCAGGAAGGATTCCCGTCACGCCGGGGCGCGGGGATTGCACGAGCACATTGGCAGCGGTCGTCGACTCAAGGTTCGTCAGCATGGAGGGGCTCGCCACAAGGCCGGTGCCGCCATGGCCCACCGGCAAGGTGCCCGTGACGCCAGGCGTCACGTCGGAGGTGCCATCGAATGCCACGGCGTTCTCGGACGCAAGGTCGGTGCGGATCGTGTGCGCGTCTTTCAGCTTCGTGGCGGTTCCCGCGTTCACGCCGCTTCCATCGGAGGATCCCGTACCGCCGTAGGCTATGGGCAGCACGCCGAATTGCGCAGCGCCACCCGATGTGGTCGCGTATAGGGCGCCCGCGCCTGTGGGCACCGTTTTCACGCCGCCTGCGGCGTTGCCCGTGACCACGGCGTTCGCTTCGAGCGTGATTTTTCCCGTGCCGCCATGTTGTACAGGGAGCACGCCAGCGACCCCCGGTTGCGGCGCGGCCTTCATTACATCGTCGGCCGCATCGCTTTCGAGGTCGACCGTCATGGAGGGGCTCGCCGTGAGGCCGGTGCCGCCGTTCGCAATCGGCAGCGTTCCGGTGACGCCCGGGCGCGGAGCTTGCTTGTAGATGCCGGCTGCGCTTGTGCTTGCGAGGTTGACGAGCAACTCGGGCTCGCTCACGGCCGCCACGACGGCGTCATCGGTGCCGTTCGCCTTCAGGTACACCGGCCAGTACTCGCCGCCCGTTGCGCTGAGCAGCTTGTCCTTGACGGCGTTGAACTCCTCCATCGAGGGGCATATCTGCACGTAACTCATCTTGCTTCACCTTCGTAACTCATGCGGGCTCGTTCTGCCCGCGAGCCTCGCCCGACGACGCATGCGCCGACACGGCCGAGGCCGCGATTCCAGCCGCTTCGGACCGCGATTCAGCCGCCGAGCGCGCTCGGCCCTTTTCGTCTGTCTTCACAATCGGCTGCCTCAGCTCGCCGATGATGCGCCCGACCTTGTATCCCAGCTCGGGCAGCTTATCCGGGCCGACAATCGCCGTGGCAACCACCCCCGCGATTGCTGCGACCCCCACGGGTCCTATCGCGAATACCGGCATAAGCACCTCCTTGCACTCCGCGCATGCGCAGCTCTCCGCTGTTGACTCGGGAGGACGGCTCGGCTTTGCCCTCCCGAAGCAACCCGCGTTCAGCTGCTCCACCACCAGTTGAGACTGTATTCGTCATCCTGATCGGCCGTTTCCACCACGCCGCATGCAGCGACAGCTTGGCTCGGAACGAACGACGCCATATTCGAATCAGCGTATAGGTGGCAAGCGCCCTTCGAGGCCGCGTCGAGCGCTGCAAGCGCGCTTTCCAGATCACTCACCGCGCTGTCGATTTCCTCGATCGTGCTGCTCGACACCAGCGTGTAGCGGGCCGTTGCCATCTTCGTCATCGTGCTGAGGTCTTCGGTCACGTTGTTCACTTTGCCGTCGGCGACAAGGACGATGTCGTCGTAGTCGCCGCCTGCGGCGCTCATCGACCAGGGCAGCGTATCGGGCAGCTCTGTTTCAGAAGACCCTATGTAGTCGGCCAGGTTGACGGTGGATTCCTCCGGCCCGAACGTGAGGCTGACCGCGTTCGGCTCCTGGCTTGACGCCGCGTCTTCGACCAGGTTCCACCCGCTCGCAGCCTGGGCGCGCAGGCTCTTCACGCGTACCTCGTAGTCTTCGGAGAGGTTCACGATCTTGGAGTTCCCCGCGCTCGATAACGTCGCCCCGCCCGACGAGTCGAGGCCGTCTACCTTGTAGGTTATGCGCGTCGGCACCTTCACGGTTACGTTGCCGCGCGTCGTGTAGTAATCGACCGTCTCTGCCAGAGCCGCTTCAGGAGCGGCCGCGGACGCGACCATCGTGGCGAGCGCCATCACCCCCGCAGACATGAACGCCTGGCGTCGCGTGAACAGCGGACCTGCACCTTGCTCTTCTTGCTCCGACTCCTTCGCGAGGCTGTATGCGCTTTCGATCATCGCTCGACCGCCGTTCTAATCCTGGTACCAGTACAGTTTCCAACCCACGTACTCGCCGTCGATCTGCGTGGTATCGGAGGTGTCGAGCACGAGGCCC
>JAFUBE010000788.1 GCA_017460365.1 Eggerthellaceae bacterium | reverse complement strand
TACCTCACTACTATACGCAAATCCTGGCGAATCCGTCTTGACAAAGTGGCGCTTCCTTCGCCCCTCAAACCTCCTCAAGGTCAGCATCCCCGTGCCAACACGACGTGTGCTGGGTGCCGCGCGCGAACGTGGCGTCATGCGCAAAGGTAGGTCGGCAGCTGGTTGATCGTCCGTTGAATAATAAGAAGAAACAGATTATCATAATCATATTCATCTTAATGTATTCGAGGAGGCTTCATGTTCGTGGGAAGGGAAGCGGAACTCGACCGCCTTGAGCGATGCGCTCGGAAGGGCACGTTCCAGATGGCGGTGATCTACGGAAGGCGCCGCGTCGGGAAGACCGCGCTCATAGCCGAGTTCGCCAGGGGCCGGCGCTCGCTCTTCTTCACGGCGCTCGAGCAAAGCGACGCCGACAACCTGCGCGACCTTGCAGGCGCCGTCTCGGAGTTCTTCGGGTCGAACGTCCTGTTCCAAAGCTGGAAAGACGCCCTGTCCTACATCGCGGAGCGCGCGGCGGAGGAGTCTTTCGTGTTCGTGTTCGACGAGTTTCCCTATGCCGCCAAGAGGCATCCCGCGCTCCCGTCGGAGCTCCAGATAGCCATCGACCGCCGCATGAAGGACACGGGGATGTTCCTCATCCTGTGTGGTTCGAACCAGGGTTTCATGGAAAGCGACGTCCTCGGGCAGAAGAGCCCCCTGTACGGTAGGCGCACCCTGCAGATGAAGCTGAACCCGCTCGGCTACCGCGATGCTGCCAGGATGCTCGACGCCCTCGCTCCCCAGGACGCGTTCAGGGCCTACGCGTGTTTTGGGGGCGTCCCGTATTACCTCGAGCAGTACGACCAGGGTGCCTCGCTGAACGATAACCTGGCAGCGCAGTTTTTCGACGCGTCAGGTTTCCTGTACGGGGAGCCCCAGATGCTCCTGCGCCAAGAGCTGTCCGAGCCGGCGGTCTACAACTCCATCCTGCGAGCGATCGCCGGCGGCGCCACGAAGCAGGGCGAGATAGCGGCCAGGGTGGGCGTCGAGACGGCGGGAGTGTCGCGCTACCTTGCGACGCTTCTCGATCTCGGCATCATCGCCCGTGCGTATCCTTTCGGCGAGAACCCCGAGACGAGCCGCCGCGGGCTTTACCGGATTCTGGAGGGATCGTTCGCGTTCTGGTTCAGGTTCGTCATGCCCCGAACGTCGATGATAGAGGAGGGCATGGGCCAGCTTGCGGCGGACGCCCTGACCGACGAGGTGCTGAACACCTACATGGGGCCGCGCTTCGAGCTCGTGTGCGCCGAGTGGCTGCGCGCGCAGGCGCTCGAGTCGCGATTGCCCCTGCAGGCGATGCATGTCGGGTCGTGGTGGGGTACCGACCCCGCAAAGCGCGAGCAAACAGACATCGATGTCTTGGCGGCAGATGACTCCGGGGGTCTGCTGATTGGCGAATGCAAGTACCGCAACGAGTTCAACGAGACGCAAGCCATCGAGGACCTACTATCGAAGCGCTCCCTGGTGCGCGGCAGGGAGGCGTCGTGGTTCTACCTGTTCAGCAGGTATCCGGTGCATTCCGCGACCCGGGAGCGCCATGCCGGCAACGACGACGTGCGCTTTGTCACACTTGAAGATCTTTACACTACGTGAGCCCCATAGCGGGGG
>JAFUBE010000787.1 GCA_017460365.1 Eggerthellaceae bacterium | reverse complement strand
GGGCAGGTTCGCGCGGGGTTGCCCCGGTTTGGGTCTGGCAGTCAGTGGGGTAGTCGGCGAAAGTGACAGATTGTGTCTGACGAGAAGTGTCACGGCTGGAATCAGCCACGCACCGCGATGTATCCCAGGGCGCAGACTGCCAGCAGGTAGGGGTAGAACAGGAACGGGATGATCTCGAAGGGGGTGACGACCAGGCCGACGGCTGCAGCGCCGGCGCATGCGTAGAGCAGCTGCGCCCCGTACGGGATGATGCCTTGCCACACGCTCGTGAAGATGTCGATGATCGAAGCCGTGCGGCGCGGCGAGACGTCGTATTCGGCGGCGATCTTGCGGGCCACGGGGCCGGCGATCACGATGGCCACGGTGTTGTTGGCGGTCGAGACGTCGACCAGCGACGCGAGCGCCGCGATGCCGAACTGCGCGCCGCGTGGCCCCCTCACCACACCCGTGATCTTCTCCAGGATCCACTCGATTCCGCCGTTGTCGCGCACGAGCCCGATGATACCCGCGCAGATGATCGAAATCACCGTGATGTCGTACATGTTCATGATGCCGCTGTTGCCGTCGAGCCCAGAGCCGATAGCGACGAAGATCATGTCGGGCGCGATGGTGCCGAGCGCCACGCCCACGACGATCGACAGCACCGTGCCGCCGATCAGCACGATGAAGACGTTCACGCCGCACAGCGCCGCAACCAGCACGGCCACGTACGGCAGCACTTGCAGCAGGTTGTAGTCGAGCGCGCCATCGAGCGTGTAGTTGCTGCCCAGGCCTATCACCAGGAAAATGATGAACGTGACCACGGCGGCGGGAAGCGCGATCTTGAAGTTCTCCTTGAACTTGGCGTCCATCTCGCAGCCCTGAGTCCGCGTGGCGGCGATGGTCGTGTCCGAGATCATCGACAGGTTGTCGCCGAACATGGCGCCGCCTACGATCGCGCCCAAGCAGATGGCGCCTGCGAGCCCCGTCTTGTCGGCCACGCCGACGGCGATCGGCGCGAGCGCGGCGATGGTGCCGACCGACGTGCCCATCGAAATCGAGATGAAGCACGCGATGAGGAACAACCCCGGCAACACGATGCCCGTAGGCAAAATGGACAGCGCGAAGTTCACGGTGCTCTCCACGCCGCCGGCCGATTTCACCGCACCCGTGAACGCGCCAGCGAGCACGAACACCAAGCACATGATCATGACGTTCGATTCGCCCATGCTGCGCGCGACGCTTTCGAGCTTATCGTCGAACGAGCGCTTCGGGTTCTGGATGAACGCGACGGCCAGGGCACAGACGAACGCCACGATAGCCGGCATGCTGTAGAAATCGTTGAGCACCACGCCCGAGCCGATGAACAGCACGAGGAAGACCGCAACAGGCAGCAATCCCGACAAACGCGGCTTGGGCGCAGAGGCAGGTGCAGAGCCGACGCTTTCGGCAACGTCCTTTTCCTGCATGGATTCCCTCCCGATTCCCTCGAATTCACGTGAGGAACGATTATAGGTCATTATCGGGAAACCGAACACGGCGCGAAACGGCTGCGGGACAGGTGAACTACAATAAGCCAAACATCGAATGCGGAGGGAAGCTGCATGGCATCGGATCTGAGAAGAACGTGGGCCGAGATCGACCTCGACACGCTGGCGAGCAACTACCGGAAACTGAAAGCGCACATCGGGCCTGACGTGAAGTTCATGGGCATCGTGAAAGCCGACGCGTACGGCCACGGCTCGGTTCAGGTGAGCCGTTGCCTTCAAGAGCAAGGCGCCGACTACCTGGCCGTGAGCAGCGCCGACGAAGCGATCGAGCTGCGGCACAACGGCATCTCCATGCCGATTCTGATACTCGGCCACACGCCGCGCGACCAGGTGGAGAAGCTCATCGACAACGATATCACGCAGTCGGTCACGTGCGAGGCGAAAGCGGTCAACTACTCCGAGGAAGCCGCGCGGCTCGGGCGCGACCTGAAGGTGCACATCAAAGTCGACACCGGCATGTCGCGGTTGGGATACCTCTGCGAGGGGGACTTCCACGACGGCGGCGTGCAGGGCATCGTCGAGGCCTGCCAGATGCCGGGCCTCAGCCCCGAGGGCATCTTCACGCACTGCTCG